>NZ_JBHIOO010000007.1:0-118797 GCF_042195585.1 Bartonella sp. AS69XJJH
TAGGTAAAATTATATAAACTGTAGAAGGTGGTCTAAAAGGTGGTCTGAAAATGGCTATTTAAAGAAAAAATCTATATATTTCAATATGTTAAAAATAAAAAATGGTGCCCCCAGAGAGACTCGAACTCCCGACCCCCTGATTACAAATCAGGTGCTCTACCAACTGAGCTATAAGGGCGTAACCATGTAGGAGTTAGCACAAACTTACAAAAAGGAAAACAGAAAATTATCAAATTTTGTACATATTAAAAGGAAACTATATAACAAATAAAAAAATAACCAACTTATTTCCTCTTTTACCAATTTTTACAAGAAGGTTGGAATTATCCTTATGCTGATATCTTATAGAATCTTTTATAAGAATTCACCATTTTGCTATCGAATTACGAATCTGAAGACTTTGATTGATGAGCAAGGTATTTTTCTAGCCAGTGAATATTATAATTACCATCAGCAATATCTTGATTATTAATAAGATCGCGAAAAAGAGGTAGTGTAGTTTTTATCCCATCCACGACAAATTCGTCTAAAGCACGCCGTAAACGCATCATACATTCTAAACGGGTACGTCCATGAACAATCAGCTTGCCAATCATGCTATCATAATAAGGAGGGATACGGTAACCTGAATAAGCGCCAGAATCAACACGAATCCCTAAACCTCCAGGTGTATGAAAATGTGTAATAGTTCCAGGTGATGGCGTAAAGTTAATAGGATCTTCTGCATTAATACGGCATTCAATGGCATGACCAGAAAAACAGACATCATCTTGTGTCACTGAAAGCTTGCAGCCTGATGCAATATGGATTTGTTCATGGACTAAATCTATACCTGTAATAGCTTCAGTTACAGGATGTTCCACTTGTAAACGCGTATTCATTTCAATAAAATAAAATTCGCCATTTTCATAAAGAAACTCAATAGTACCAGCTCCACGATATCCAAGTTGGGCACAGGCATTTGCAACAATACTGCCAATTTTTTTCCGTTCAGTTTCATTAAGTGCAGGTGACGTAGCTTCTTCCCATACTTTTTGATGCCGTCGTTGAAGTGAACAATCGCGTTCTCCTAAATGAATAGCATTTCCCGCACCATCACCTATGACTTGAATTTCAATATGACGGGGTTTTTCTAAATATTTCTCTATATAAACAGCGTCATCACCAAAAGCAGCTTTCGCTTCTGAACGTGTTGTTTTGAGAGCTATAGAAAATTCTTGTTCAGAATGAACGACTTTCATACCACGTCCACCACCACCGGCAGAAGCTTTGATAATAACTGGATAACCAATTTCACGAGCAGTGCGTAAAGCATCTGATTCTTCAGTGACTGCTCCATCTGAACCTGGAACTACAGGAATACCAAGTTTTTGGGCCGTTTTCTTTGCTTCGATTTTATCGCCCATGATTCGGATATGAGTAGCTGTTGGACCGATGAATGTAATATCATGGGCTTCTAGAACATCTGCAAATTTTGCATTTTCAGAAAGAAAGCCATAACCTGGATGAACAGCATCAGCTCCTGTAATTTCGCAAGCAGCAATAATTTGCTGAATACTCAAATAAGAATCGCGAGCAGGAGGAGGGCCAATACAAACACTTTCGTCAGCAAGACGAACATGCATAGCATCTGCATCAGCGGTAGAGTGAACAGCTACGGTTTTTATGCCAAGTTCTTTACATGCACGTAAAACGCGAAGAGCAATTTCTCCCCGATTAGCAATGAGGATTTTTCGAATCATGGTCGCCCCTCGCTTTATTCAACAATAATAAGTGGTTCACCAAATTCAACAGGTTGTCCATCTTTGACAAGAACAGTGGTTACCGTGCCTGAGCGTGGTGATGAAATTTGATTCATTGTTTTCATGGCTTCAATAATAAGTAATGTCTCTCCTTCAGAAACATTTTGTCCTACTTCTACAAAAGGTTGCGCGCCTGGTGAAGGTGCAAGATAAGCTGTTCCAACCATTGGAGAGGTTATTGTGTTTTTTGATTTATCTTCTTGGATAGATTGTATAGGAGATTCAGTTGTTGGGACTGGAGAAGATGTTACAGAAAAAGTAGGAGTAGAAACAGGCGCATAGATTGCTTGTTCAGAAGAAGTGAAGGTATTTTGGCGTGAGACACAAATACGAAGCTCACCTTGTTCAACTTCAATGTTCGTTAAATTTGTATCATTCAAAATTTCAGCAAGATCACGAATAATTTTCGTATCAATTGCGGTTTTTGCCGAATCCATTTTTTTTATTGCCATTTTATTTCTAACTCCTTGATCAATGAAGATCGTCATTTTATGACAGAATATCTCTAGATTAGGGATGACATCTTTTGAGGCTTTAAAGATTTTTATTTCCTTTAAATTATTATGCTTTTAAATTATTATGCTTTGCAATTTAAAACTCGTATCTGCTTTACGCAAAATTGCACTTATAAGCCGGTTATCAAAAAAGAGAAAGCATAAAATTACCTCATTTACAGTATTCTTCCTAAAACGATCAGGTATTCACCGTGTATTGTCTATCGCTTGTTTTAGAATATCTTGCCTAGCTGCGCCAATGAATATTTTATTACCAATGATGTAAGAAGGTGTTCCCGTAATATGAAGTTTAGAGGCAATTTGGATATTTTCTTTAAAAGCGTTTTGCAGAGTGGGATCTTTTATTGCATTACGTAGTTTTTTTTCATCTGCTCCTAATGAAACAGCTACTTTAATAGCTTTAGCTTCATTTGCACGACCCTGATACACTAAAAGAGTTTTGTGAAACTGAGGATATTTCTCTGGGAATTGTTTCCGAAATGCGTAGGCGACAGTATGGGCCGCTATAGAATCAGAGCTTAAAATTGGTAAATCCTTGATAATAACCTTTAAATCTGGATATTCTTTTATCAAGTCTTCTATATATGAATAGGAAGTTTTACAATATCCACAGTTGTAATCAAAAAAATTGACAAGCACTCTTTTACCATTTTGGTTTCCCAAAACAGCGTCATGAGGAGAATGAAAAATTTCTTTCTCTAATAAATGAATGACAGAAGTTTGTATTTGGTTTTCGTATTCATTCTGTTTTTCCAGTTTATCTTGAAGAATAAGCTGCATTTCAATCAGAATTTCTGGATGAGTAAGAAGATACTCTCTGACAATTTGTTGAATATGATGAGAATCAGTATGTGGTACCACTTTTTCTTTAAGCTTAGATAAAAAGCTAGAATCTTCCAAAAGTTGTGTTTTAAGCTTTTCTAAGCTTAAATGATTTTCTGTTTTTGAGTGTGATGTTGCGTTTGATAAGGAAGGTAAAAAGATTAAAATACTCGACATAACTGGGACTAAAATTTTTGAAAGAAGTGTTATTTTCGAGTTTTGAGAGTGATAAGTCATCTGTATACCTTCATATTTTCTAGGTGCCATTGAGTGAACTATATGAAAAGCGCTATCTATGTGCAATAAAGCATTTGGCTATAGTGTGTATTTAAAAATGAGAAAAAACATCAATTTTTCTCTAAAAAGATTTCATATGATGAACCGTGGCTTGGCAAAGATTATGTTTTGTAAAAGATAAAAAAAATCTCTTTAATTTGTCAAATGTTGTTTTGATGTATAAGGGTATCAAAAGCTTTTTGTGCGTGTTTATTTTAGGAAAAGTACATTGATAATACAATAAAGAACACTTGTATTATTTTTTCCTATTGCTTTATTGAGTACTGAGAAACAAACTTAAATAATGAAAAGTGAAATTATGAAAACCACAACACATTATGAACTGTTTATCATTGGGGGAGGGATAAATGGGTGTGGATTGGCAAGGGATGCAGCAGGACGCGGATTTAAAGTGGGATTGGCTGAAATGAACGATCTTGCATCTGGGACCTCAAGTGCGTCAACAAAGCTTATTCATGGTGGGCTTCGTTATCTTGAACACTATGAGTTTAAACTTGTTCGTGAAGCATTGAAAGAACGCGAGATCATTTTACGTATGGCTCCACATATTGTGCGTCCTTTGCGTTTTCTTCTTCCTTATCATAAAGAATTGCGCCCTGCGTGGATGTTGCGTTTTGGACTTTTTATTTATGATTATTTAGGGAATTGGAATCAGAAATTGTGGCGCAGTAAAACGATTAATTTTTCAAAAAAATTTTGCTCTACACTGAAGAAAGAATATCAGAGAGGTTTTGAATATTCTGATGCAAGAGTAGATGATGCGCGTTTAGTTATTGGCAATGCTCGTGATGCAGAAAAATGGGGCGCTGATATAAAAGTACGAACAGAAGTTCTCTCTTTAAAAAACGAAGACAATAAATGGCGTATCGTTCTGCAAGACAAGTTAAGTAGTAAAGAATACAGTGTCACAGCTTCTTATGTCGCGAATATGACGGGACCTTGGATTGATCATGTTTTGGCAAGTATATTAGACTGTAAAGAACATCCACCAGTACGGCTTGTTAGAGGTTCTCATATTTTGGTTCCAAAGCTTTATACTCATGATCGTGCTTATATTTTTCAAAATGGTGATGGACGTATTATATTTGCTATTCCGTATCAAGAAGAGTTTACCTTGCTTGGAACAACAGATTGTAATTATCAAGGAGATCCGGCTGACGTTCATATTACTGATGCAGAAATTGATTATATTTGTGCAGCAGCCAGTGAATATTTCATACAACCAGTGTTGTCTGAAACAATTGTCTGGTCTTATTCTGGAGTTCGTCCACTCTATGATGATGGAGCTTCGAAAGCACAAGAAATTACGCGCGATTATGTTTTAAAAGAAATGGGAACAGGAACGACACCAAAGATTCTTAATCTTTATGGTGGAAAGATTACAACTTACCGTAAGTTGGCTGAAGATGCGATGAAATTTGTTGAAAAAGAGCTTGGTAAAAAGGGAGCATCATGGACGGCTAAGGCAGTACTTCCAGGGGGTGATTTTCCCTATAACAAATTAGATACAATCGAAAATAGGATTGCTCTTTTGATGCCAGATTTAGATGCTTTCACACATCGCAGACTTGCACGCTCCTATGGTACGGAAGCATTGGTGATCTTTGCACATGGTAAGGCAAATAGAGGAAAAGATTTTGGACATGGGCTTTATGAAGTAGAAGTAAAGTGGTTGATGGAAAAAGAATGGGCTAAAGTATGTGAAGATGTGTTATGGCGTCGTTCAAAACTTGGTCTCCTCTTTAATGAGCAAGAGGTTGATACTCTTTCTTCCTATATGCAAAGCCAACAAGAGATTGAACAACGTTTGTGATCATTTCATTTTACAGATTTTATCTGCAAGATTGTAAAATATTTTCCTTCAAAAAATACTGATGTCAGTCATGCATATTAAAAAGATAATGGTTGTCTATACCCTAATTTTAGTTTTGCAAGAATCATAAAATGGCAAAATTAGATGGAATATTTAAAGTGAAGTTTGTCAATCTTATAAAACGAAATCCAAGAATATTACCAAGAATAACTCATTGAGAAAAATGATTTATAATTGTGTGAAATAAGGATTTTTGTTTTTTCTTAAGGAGAAGATAAAATTACTTTCTGTAGCGTTTATTTGCACAATAAGTTAAAAAAATCTAAAGAAAATTAAATCTATCATGAAAAATTGTATAATGTGTTAGTTTATCATTTATTATCTTAAACGCTGTGCTAAATCATGTAAGGATAGAAGCTTGATGAGCGTAAGAAGAATTTGTAAATGAGTTTTTTGTATTGTAGTGAAAATCTTCTTTTTTCATGTTTATATACTTGAACGCTAATCGATGAAAAATGCGATATTGTGTTTTATCATCATTGATTGTAGTAAACTTTTATATCAATTGAAGATAATGGGCTGTTATTATACTCATGATAGTATAAGAGAATGAAACTTTCCATAAACTAAAAGTAAGTATTTTTCTATGTATACTTCTATGTATAAAGAGAGAGCTATAGGGATATGAGAGTAATACCCTCATGATATTTTATAACCTTCCATCGCCTATAAAATTTGCAGTAGCACCAATGTTGGACTGGACAGATCGACATTGCAGGTTTTTTTATCGCCTTTTAACGAAAAAAGCACTTCTTTATACGGAAATGATGGTCGCAGATGCTGTCATTCATGGTGTTCGCGAACAATTGTTGGCTTTTAGCGATAAAGAACGTCCAGTTGCCTTACAATTAGGGGGGGCAGATCCGAAAAAGTTAGCAGAAGCTGCACGAATTGCTGAAGATTTTGGCTACAACGAAATAAATCTCAATGTCGGTTGCCCATCAAATCGTGTTCAAGCAGGTGTCTTTGGGGCTTGTTTGATGCTACATCCAGACATTGTGGCAAATGCCGTGGAAGCGATGAAACGAGAGGTTACTATACCTGTAACTGTCAAATGTCGGATTGGAGTGGATAAACAAGACGAAGAGTTAGCGTTAGATCTTTTGGCTAATCAGGTTTGGAATGCTGGATGTGATGCACTTTGGATACATGCACGCAAGGCATGGCTACAAGGATTGAGTCCGAAAGAAAATCGCAATATTCCGCCCCTTAATTATGAAAGGGTTTATAAATTAAAACGTAAATATCCCCATAAATTCATTGGGATAAATGGTGGAATTAAATCAATTGATGAGATCAAAGAACACTTAACGTTCTGTGATGCTGTCATGCTTGGTCGCCAAGTTTATCATGATCCAGCTTTGTTAAAACATATTGATTTTGAACTCTATGATGAGGCGCAAAATAATCTGAGTGAGAGTGATCTTATTGAGGTTATGTGTGATTATGCCGCTCGACATATTGCATCGGGGGGGCGGCTTTCTCATGTGACGCGTCACATGATTGGTTTATTTCATGGGCGGGGTGGAGCACGTCGATGGCGGCAAATATTATCAAATGATGCGACAAAACCAAATGCAGATATATCTATTTTAAAAGAAGCTTTTTATGCTCTTATTTAATAACAGCCTGACAATTAACATATATTAAAGTTGAGATCCTTTGCGTTTTGATTTCTTTGCGATAATTTTGATCCTTTCAATTTTATAAGTTTTTGAAAGTTTATAACTTTTGTTATAGGAGGAGTGTTAGAATTTATGTATTAAACAACATGCTGATTGCTCCTATTGAATAGAGAAATAGGTTAAGAGCATGATGTAAAAATAGTAATAACATATTGATAATATTTTAAATCTTTCATGTTCGTTATTTGATTAGAAAATAGAATATAGAAATCATTGCTTTCATAATATTTAACTTTTTTAAAGCACTGTTAAAAAAACAATAAATTATTCATATCCTGTATATATGACGTGATTTTCATAAACATTGTAGATTTTAAAAGGTATCCTTATGACCGCTAGTCCATTTGATGATTTTCGTGCTTTGCTTACAAATTTACCTGTTGCTGATGAGTTTTCTATAATTTTGGCAAAAAAACGGCAAAAGAACTTAACAAAAGAGCAAGGAACATTGGGAAAACTGGGAGATATTGCTGTTTGGTATGCGGGATGGAGGGGAACAGAAAAACCTATCGTAACGCGACCTTTAGTCGCTATTTTTTCTGGAAACCATGGTATAGTAGAAGAAAATGTTACACCATTTCCACAATCTATGACACAAAAGATGGTGCAAAATTTTGCATCTGGTGGAGCTGCTATCAATCAAATTTGTATTGCTTATGATCTTGGATTAAAAATTTTTGATTTAGCATTGGAATATCCAACAATGAATATTACGAAGGATGCCGCAATGGATGAGCGGAGTGCAGCTGCTACAATGGCATTTGGAATGGAATCCATTGCGGGTGGGACAGATCTTTTATGTATTGGAGAAATGGGAATTGGAAACACAACAATAGCTTCAGCTTTATGCTTAGCATTGTTTGGAGGAGAAGTGGAAGAATGGACAGAAAATGGTATGGAATCAGAAGATGATTTTTATCAGCGTAAAATTGCAGCGGTTAAGACAGCCATTTCTTTGCATAAGGATTATTTAAATGATCCTTTTGAGATAATGCGTCGCTTAGGAGGACGTGAAATCGCTGCTATGGTTGGTGCTATTTTAGCAGCAAGAATAGAAAAAATACCCGTTATTTTAGATGGTTTTGTGGCAACAGCAGCTGCAGCGGTCCTTTATAAAATGCATCCAAAAGCTCTTGATCATACCCTTGTTGGACATGTTTCTTCTGAGACAGCTCATCGTAAACTTTTAAAAAAAATTGGCAAAGAACCACTTCTGGATTTGGGGATGCGTCTTGGTGAAGGGACAGGAGCTGCTATGGCAGCTGGTATTGTCAAAGCTGCTGTTTTAACACATGCACAAATGGTGGTTTTTAAACAAGAAAGTTTGAATGCCTAAAAGATAATGAGACGATATAAAAAACTCTTAAGAGTTTTGTTCATGCGTCTTGTCGTGTAATTTAATATAGTTAAGTGGAAGTTCCGTTGTATATTTAATCTGTTCCATTGCAAAAGAAGATGAGACATCACGGATGTCAATTTTAGAAATTAATTTTTTATAAAAAAGATCATAAGCTTCAATGTTGGGCACAACAACACGCAATAAATAGTCAATATCTCCACTCATTCGATAAAATTCAATGACTTCACGGAATTCTTGTACAATTTTTGAAAAACGCTTAAACCATTCATGACTGTGTGTGTTCGTGCGAATAGACACAAAAACAGTGACATGCGCATTTACTTTTTCTGGAGAAAGAACGGCAACACGACGCTGAATGACGCCATCTTCTTCAAGTTTTTGAATTCTACGCCAGCAAGGAGTGGTCGAAAGTCCTACTTTTTTAGCAATATCAGCAACAGAAAGTGTTGCATTTTCTTGCAAAAGATGTAAAATTTTTCTATCAAGACGATCCATATTTTTTCTCAATATTTTAATTTATAAAAATTTACGCACTAAACAACGCAGATATATAATAAGCTCATCATTAAACCATGGATTTTTCCGTAACCAAGAAGTATTTCGCCATGATGGATGAGGTAAAGGCATAACATTATAGCCTCGAGGTTGGGAGATGGAAAGAATATTTCTCCAATCACTAACGGTTGCTGAAACAGTTTTATGTTTTAATTCCGTAATATGCCATTTTTGCGCATAACTGCCAATAGCAAGAACAAGCTTTATTTGAGGCATCGCTTGAAATATCTTTTCATGCCATATTTCTCGACATTCACGTCTCGGTGGTAAATCAGCTTTATTTTTGTCATAACCTGGAAAACAAAATCCCATAGGAACAATAGCAAAAAGAGATCTATTATAAAATTCTTCTTTCGTTACCCCCAGCCAATCACGCAGCCTTTCGCCAGAGCGATCATTAAAAGGGATAGAAGTTTCATGGACACGCAATCCCGGTGCTTGTCCTGCAATTGCAATCGAAGCCGTATTGGATAAATAAACGACGGGATTTGGTTCGTGAGGAAGAGGAGGAAAATAATGGGGTTGTTGGATACAAACACGACAGGAATAGATCTCTTTTTCAAGTTTGATAATTTGGCTACATCGTTTCATTATTTAATGAAATTAAAAAATATTTTTCTTATTCTGTGCGAGGATTTGCTTTGCGCCATTCTTTTGGTCGTTGAAAACTTGATGCCCATATTCCTTTCTTTTTCCTTCTAGCTTCTTGTTCTTCTTTGGGATATTCATAATAACTTACAGCCCAACCATTATGTACAAGCGTCGCGTTGATATTGCTAACTTGTTTTGTTTTACATGTTGCAAGGATACGACGGTATTGGTCTGTTTTATGCCAGAGACATGTAACAGTTTGATTTTCTATTAGTTTTTCTAAATATTTTTTTGCCTCAAGCCCGCAAGGATAGCGTTTCTCCTTTTTTCCACAAAATTGGTGGAGTTCAGGAGCATCAATTCCAGCAAGTCGAATCCTAATTGAAGAAATCATGATAGAATCACCATCAATGATTAGTGCATTTCCTTTAACAAAGTTTTGAGAAGAAAAATTTTCTTTTTGAGGCAACTGCTGGTTTTGCTTAAAATAAATTGACATAACGATAAGAAAGCTAGCAGCGACAAAAATACTGAAACCGGTAATTTTTTTTAAACTTCTTAGATTAAAATGAGAAATTTTTTTCATGAAACCAAGAAACTGCTAACATTATTATAACGCACTCTATTTTAGTATTGCTTATAATTCGTCCGAAATTCCATTTATATGACGAAACAATGTCTCGTTTTAATGAAAAAAATCTCGTTAGATAGCACAATAATCAATACTCATGTAGAATATATGTAAGCAACTTAAATAATAAATCAACTTATCCAAATTCGCACAAAACATACAAATTTATAAAGCATTTTTTTAAAACAAGGAAACAAAAAACACCCCTAAAAAAATAACTTTGAGAAGCAATGCCCCCACATTGCTTTTGGAGTATAAAATCTATCAATTCAATGATAATTCTATTTACTTAATTTTCGTTTCTTTAAATTCAACGTGTTTTTTTACAACTGGATCATATTTACGCTTGCTCATTTTATCTGTCATTGTACGGCTGTTTTTCTTTGTTACATAGAAAAAACCTGTATCTGCAGTCGATAAAAGCTTGATCTTAATGGTTGCTGCTTTAGCCATAATGTAAGAACCCTATTTATACTGAAAAAATATTATCTTGCTATCAAAACCTATTTCTGATGTCATCAGATTTTCCAGTAACACTACGGATGTTCTCAAAAAAGTCAAGAGCTGATTAATTTTCTCATAAGTTGGACAAATACAAAAATGACATATAAACTGAAAAAAACAGCCATAGCTATTGAAAAACCGAAGGGATTAAAGATATCCATGGATTTTCCGATAAAGGTCGGCCCGATGAGCATACCAATTCCATAGCAAAAAATAAAAGCAGAATTGGCAGCAGCAAGTTCTTGTCCTTTGAGACGTGCCCCTAGATGTGCAAGACTAATTGTATAAAGGCTCGCTGATACACCACCAAGAAGGAACAGATCAAGCATCAGAATCCATGGATATTGAAGAACCCATGGTATTATAAAAGTTCCCACAAAGCCTAAGATAGCACAACTTAACAGCGGGTAGCGTCGATCTTTGGCATAATCGCTTATAATGCTGATAGGAATTAAGAGGAACACATTCCCAAGAGCAAGGGTTGCCATAAAGTATGCTGCTTCATTCTCATTATAACCAATGGATAAACTAAAGGGTATTATAAGAGTTAATACGCCCATTTGAATGGCCCCGTAAATAAAGACGGCCACCATTGCGCTTGGAACGTGAAAAAGATAACGAAAAAATGACGTATATTGTTTTTTTTGAAATTCCGGACTTAATTTCCAAGCTGCAAGAATTGGTATAGTAGCAAGTATAATAAGGCCATATCCAACAGCAAAAGGAATAAATCCCTGTGTTCCCACTTTCGCTAACAGCATTAAACCTATCACAAACCCTAATCCTAAGACAATAGCATAAATAGAAAGAATTAAACCGCGTTTTTTGGGGGGAGCATAACTGTTGATCCAAAACTCTGATAGGATAAACATAACTGTCATGCTGAAATGTAATATAAACTTTAAAATAAACCAAACCCATATGGGATCAAAAAAATAGAATCCTAAAAAACTTAAAGATCCTATCGCCATCATAAGCAATATTGTTTGAGCGATGCCTAAGCATAAGGCAATTCGAGACGTAAAAATAGCTGCAACAATTGTGGCAATTCCACCAACAGTTCCACTATAGCCGATCATACTATTGGAAATACCTTTCTCTGCCATAAGAAGAGAAACAAGTTGTGTTCCCATTGCCAATGCTGTTCCAACAGTGCCAATGGTTGCAATAGCTGCAATAATTGCACGCAAAGAATTGTTTTGAGAGTCAAAAGCTTTTTTTTTCATGAGAATGGCTTAAGGTACTTTGTTTATTTAAACAATGAAAAGATGAGCTGAAATGAAAGGAATCCCAAACTATCTTTTGCAGTTTCTCTCATTTCCTGAGTATAAAAAACTGCAAGATTTTTATATGGTTATTATAGATATAATAATAAAAGATGTCCTCCTATATGATAAAGAAAATTGTATATATAAAACAATACAAATACTAAAGATTATATCTATTTTCTTAGAAAAAATTCATTATATATTATTCCTTTGTTATTTATATTATGTTTAGTAGTGATATCAATAAGTTTAAAATTTTTAATAAAAATTTTTATACTTTAATACAAAAAAATAAGACAATAAAAATTATAAAAATGTTTTTTGTTTTTAATTAATATTTTCTGCTCCCATAAAAAGTATGCTTTTGTTTTTTTAATTTGTTTTTATGGTAGGATGTTGATGAAAATTTTATTGGACGAGGTTTTGTTAAGAGCTCAAAGCATAAAGCGCCAGCAAAAGGTTGTACCGTTATAAGTTTTACTTCTACAACATCACTGAGCTGATAGCCTTTATGGCTACGCTGTCCTACAAGAACATGTTGCGCTTCATCAAAATGATAATAATCATTTTTAAGTGTAGAAATATGGACAAAACCATCTGTATTGAGTTTATCAAGTGAGATAAAAAGACCTGCTTTTGTAACTCCGGAAATGCGACCTGTAAAAATACGGCCAATTTTATTCGTTAAATAGTGAGCAACAAGCCGATCAATAGTTTCCCTTTCAGCCATCATTGCACGGCGCTCGTATAAAGAAATTTGCGTAGCAATTTCTGTAAGATTTTGTTCTTGTGTATCTGTTAATTGATCATTTCCTAATTTGAGAGCTTTAATGAGTGCTCGATGAATAATAAGATCAGCATAACGACGGATGGGGGATGTAAAATGTGTGTAATTATGTAGGTTTAAACCAAAGTGGCCGATATTTTTAGGGTTGTATTCTGCTTGTGATTGTGAACGCAAAATAACTTGATTGACCAGTTCTTGTTGTTGAGTATGAGCGACTTTTTCTAAAATTCTATTAAGACGTGCTGATGTCAATTCAGCACTTTTAGAGAGTGATATCCCTAAACTTTGAAGAAAATTCCGCAATATTTCTTGTTTTGCAAGAGAGGGTTTATCATGAGTCCGATAAATAAGGGGCTGGTGATGTTGTTTTAATGTTTCAGAAGCTGCAATATTGGCTTGTATCATAAACTCTTCAATTAAACGATGTGCTTCTAACGGTGTTTCACTCACAACATCTTTTATGCAGCCATTTTGATCAAGAATAATCTTTTTTTCTGCTATTTCTAATTCTAGTGGTTGGCGACGATTTCGTGCAGCTTTAAGGCATCTATAGGCTTCCCATAAGGGATACAAAATACTCTCAAAAAGAGCGGCTGTTTTTTTATTTATATTACCGTCAATTGCCAATTGTACTTCTTGATAAGAAAGTTTCGCTCTTACACAAATCATAATACGATGAAAACTATGTTTTCGTTTATTACCGTTTGCATCAAAAATCATACGAACGGCTAAGGCTGGTCTTTCTTTCCCTTCACGCAGAGAACATAAATCATGAGAAAGGCGTTCAGGTAACATTGGCACAACGGTATCGGGAAAATAAACAGAATTTCCGCGTTTCAATGCTTCTTTATCTAAAGCGCTTCCTGTTTTGATATAGTAAGAAACATCTGCAATGGCTACAATAATAATCCAACCATCATTATTTTCTGGGTCCTCATCCTTGGTTGCATAAACTGCATCATCATGATCTTTTGCATCTGGTGGATCAATTGTAATAAATGGTAATTGTCGCCAATCTTCACGATTATCCATATTGGCAGCTTTGATATGTTTGACTTGCTCAAGAACACTTTCAGGAAAAATATAAGGAATTCCTTTCGAAAGAATCGCTATCATTGAGAGTGTTTTTTCACTCTTAATCTGCCCTAAAACATTCTTTATTTTTGCGCTCTTTAATCCGTAACCAGTATTTTTTTTAATTTCGACTTCAACGAGATCACCAATTTCAACCTTCATTTCTGGAGACATTTCAACAATGAGTTCATTGGTTTTGCGGTCTATAGGATCAAGGCGCCATTGATTATTTTCCAATTTTCGTACAACAGCAAATGCACTTTTGGGAGATACATCAATTTTACGAATAATTCGTCCCGTATAAGGGGGGCTTGAGCTTTCAGAATTTTTATTTCGAAAAACTTTTACAAGAATATGATCTCCAACACCAATACTACTTCCTTTTATGTAATGAAAAGAGTGTATTTCAATATTGGGCTTTGGAGAATCGTCCCATTCAAGAGGTTGTGCAATAAAACTTCCATCTTTATCACGTCCGCTAATTTTTACTAAAGTAACAGGAGATAACTTTCCTTTGTTTATTGCTTTTTTGCGCTGTTTAGATATAAGATTTTGATCCTTCAACTCACGTAATATATCTCTAAGCCAAATACGAGAATCGCCTTTTAAGTTAAAAGCTTTGGCGATTTCTCTTTTACTTGAGTGGTTAGGATTCTCATTTATAAAGGAAAGGATTTCTTCCTTATTGGGAAAATTTTTCTCCTTGAATGAAGAGAGATATTTTATGTTTTTTTCACCTTTAGCCAAAATTTATGTCTCTTTTATTTTTGCTTTTGTTTTAGAAGAAGCTCTTTTTGAAGTTGTTTTTTTACTCGATACTTTAGCCGATATAAGCTCTAATGCCTCTGGAAGTGTTACACTAATGGGATCTTTATCTTTTGGCAATGTTGCATTAATTTTACCCCAATTGACATAAGGACCATAACGCCCGTTGCGTACAGTAATGGTTCCTCCTTCGGGATGCTCCCCTAATGTTGCCAATGCTGCAGGTGTTGTTCTGCTTTGCTTGGTTTTGTTTTCTTGTTGTTCTGCCAATACTGTAACAGCGCGATTGATACCAATATCAAAAACTTCATCTGCATGAAGAAGGCGCGCAGATTTTCCGTTATGGCTAAGATAGGGACCATATCGTCCAATCGTAGCCGTGATTATTTTTCCAGTTTCGGGATGAATGCCAATTTCACGGGGAAGGGATAGTAAAGCCAAGGCTTTATCAAGGGTTACATTTTCTGCCTGCCATTCTTTTGGTAGTCCTGCACGCTTAACTTCTTTGCTTTCACCAAGTTGAATATAGGGACCAAACCGGCCACTACGAAGAGAGATATCTTTTCCTGTTTCAGGGTCAATACCAAGTATAACAGGTTCATCATTGCGTACAGCTTCATTCTCTTCTCCAATATCTGTACCAAGTTGGCGTGTGTATTTACATTCGGGATAATTGGAACAGCCAACAAAAGCACCATAACGACCGAGTTTTAATGATAATTGACCACTTTTACAAAGAGGACAGGAACGCACATCACTTCCATCTTCGCGTTCCGGAAAGGCGAGAGGTGCTAATGTTACATTTAAAACATCAAGAACATTGGTTATACGAAGCTCTTGGATATTGCGAATAGATGCATTAAATCCATCCCAAAAATCTCGCAATACATCTTTCCAAGAAAGTTTTCCATCAGAGATAAGATCCAGCTTTTCTTCAAGATCTGCTGTGAAACCATATTCTACATAGCGATTAAAAAAATTTTCAAGAAAGGCTGTAACAATACGGCCCTTAGCATCGGGAATAAGCTTTCGTTTATCAATTACAATATATCCACGGTCACACAATGTCGCCAATGTAGAGGCATAAGTTGAAGGACGACCAATTCCTAATTCCTCAAGCTTTTTAATTAATGAAGCTTCAGAATAGCGAGAAGGGGGCTCTGTGGTATGTTGTACAGATTCAACTTTTTCTTTTGTAAGTGCTTCACCAGTGTTTATTTGTGGCAAACGAGTTGATTCATTTTCTTCATTATTTTCTTCGTCTCGTTGATCGGTGTAGACGGAAATAAAGCCATCAAAGCGAATAAAAGATCCTGTTGCTCGTAGATTTGCACGGTTTTCTCCTTGCTGTGCTTCAATTTCAACAGTTGTACGTTCAATTTCAGCAGAACGCATTTGGCTGGCAATAGCACGTTTCCATATCAGCTCATAGAGCTTTGCTTGATCGCTATCGAGAAAATTACGGACTTGACTAGGATTGCGTTGAAAATCTGTTGGGCGGATCGCTTCGTGTGCTTCCTGTGCATTTTTTGCCTTTGTTGAATAAAAACATGGTTTTTCAGGAATATAGTCTTTACCGAAAGTTTCATGAATAACTTTTCGTGCTGAATCAATAGCTTCTGGTGCTATTTGCACACCATCGGTACGCATATAAGTAATAAGACCTGCTGTTTCACCATTAATTTCAATGCCTTCATAAAGCTTTTGGGCAATTTGCATAGTGCGAGAAGCTGAAAATCCTAATTTTGAAGAAGCTGCTTGTTGTAGTGTGGAGGTTGTAAATGGAGGAAAAGGATTTCTCTTTGTAGGTTTTGCTTCAACACTGAGTGTATGATATTGGGCTTTCTCCAACATAAAGCGAATTTGGTCTGCTTGTTCTTGAGATTGAATATCAAGCTTGCCTATTTTTCTTTGATTGAACATTGTCAATCTTGCTTGGAAACTATCATTTCGGAGGGTTTTTAACTGTGTTGTAATGGACCAATAATCTTCTTTGATAAAATGTTCTATTTCTGATTCACGATCACAAATAATGCGCAAAGCAACCGATTGAACGCGTCCAGCTGAACGTGCACCAGGGAGTTTTCGCCATAAAACAGGTGAAAGTGTAAAACCAACGAGATAATCAAGAGCGCGACGTGCAAGATAGGCATCTACAAGTGATGTATCAATATCACGTGGGTTGTTCATAGCATCAAGCACAGATTTTTTGGTGATGGCATTGAAGACAACTCTTTTGATAGGTTTATCTTTTAAAACTTTTTTTTGACGAAGAACATCCAGAATATGCCAAGAAATAGCTTCCCCTTCACGATCAGGGTCTGTTGCTAATATAAGGCTATCGGCTTCTTTAACGGCTTTTGCTATTTCATTTAAACGTTTAGCAGCAGCAGAATCTATATCCCATTTCATAGAAAAATCTTGATCTGGTAAAACAGAACCATCTTTTGCAGGCAAATCACGAACATGTCCAAATGATGCGACAACTTTGTATTGAGACCCAAGATATTTATTAATTGTTTTTGCTTTTGCTGGAGATTCAACGATAACGATATTCATAATTTTACCCAAATATTGAAATAAAAATTTTTTTATAAACGCCTTTTACGCGAATAGCTAATGACAATTGCTTAAGAGCACATAAAAAATATTAGCCATATAAAAAACATGAATATTGTACAACTTATGATTGTTATTATTAGAATACACCCTATATAGAATTACACGATTTATTTTCCACTGTTATTACAAAAACATACGGCGAAATACTAAGATAACGTCTATTGAGAGGTAGGAGGGGAAATGCTCAAGGATAGAGGATTATGTTTATAAATCATTTAAAAGTTATCCAATATATTACAGACATGTCAAAGCAAATGAATCAGATGGCGCGTCAGGCGCATAGTCCGCTTTTAGCATTGCTTTTGGATATGGTTGCCAAAGAAGGGCAAAGCATTATTAATAGTGCTGAGGCTCTTGGGGAAGATCAAGATTCGACAATGACACACAACCACCAGAGTGTCGAATAAGCTTTCCCGCAAGGTCGAGTTCTACCAATAAGAGGTAGAGAGTTGGGAGCGAAACACCTGAGTGAATACTTAGTGTGTCTAAATCGATTGGCGTTGTTGAAAGAGCGGAGAGAACTGCTGCACGTGCGGCATCATCACCTGCTAAAGAGAGGTTGCTGTTTTTTTCATCTGCTAAATTAAAATTCTCCTTTTCAAGTTGTAAAGAGGATGGTTCCTCAAAAAAATTGAGTTGGGAATTTGGAAGTGGTGAAATTAATGGCGTAAGTGTTTCTATAATGTCAGAAGGATGTGTGGTAAGTAGAGCTCCGTCCTTGATAAGATTGTTTGTACCAACAGATCTTGGATCAAGTGGAGAACCGGGAATGGCAAAAATTAACCGTCCCATTTCAGCTGCTTGACGTGCGGTAATTAAGGACCCTGAGCGCAGGGCTGCCTCTACAACCAAGAGACCAAGTGATAGAGCAGCAATAATACGGTTTCTTCTTGGAAAATCGATAGCGCGCGGCTTCCAAGAAATGGGCATTTCGCTGATGATGGCTCCACCGTTGGCGATAATATCTTCATGCAACCTTTTATTTTCAGGAGGATAGATATGATCAATTCCCCCAGCCATGACTGCAACAGTTCCTGTTTTTAAACTTGCTTGATGCGCAACGCTATCAATTCCACGAGCGAGCCCAGAAATTGTTACAAAATCTGCTTCTCCGAGAAAACGCGCAAATTGAGCTGTAAGCTTTTTTCCAGCGGCTGAAGCATTTCGAGAACCTATAATTCCAATAGAAGTTTTTTGAAAAATTGAAACATTACCTTTGATAGCAATAAGCGGCGGAGGGGCTTCTGTAACCTTAAGAAAAGCTGGATAATCTGGTTCGCCCATACCGATAAACCGAACACCTAATCTTTTAGCTTTTTGTATTTCTTTTTCTGCATCTTCTAAGCTTGCTATTTTAATAGATACAGAACCACCACCTTTTCTACTAAGCTCTGGCAGCGCTGCTAGAGCATTTTCTGCTGTTTTATAATGATCAATGAGATTACGAAAACTAACAGCTCCAATATTTTCACTGCGCAATAACCGTAACCAGCTTAGACGTTGACGATCAGTAAGTAGGATTCCTTTATTTATCTCCGTGTTGCGTACCAATCTTACTTTCTTCCCCAATTAATAATCTACCGATATTGGCAGAATGTTTTATAAACACAAATACGCTCATCACAATCAGCATACAATAGAAATAAGAAGCGGAAAAATAAAAAACAAATATCGGTGTGATCGTAACAGCAACAAGTGCAGATAATGAAGAATAACGCATGAGGAGAAAAATCGTTATCCATACAATAATAAAAATAATTGCTGCAGGCCAATAGATTCCTAAGCAGACTCCTAGATAGGTAGCAACACCTTTACCACCTTTAAATTTAAGCCATACGGGGAAAAGATGTCCTAAGAAAACAAAAAAACCCGCTAGAGAAACAAGGATACTATTGTCTAGCGGATCACTAAAAAACTTTATAACGAAAACAACAATAGTTCCTTTCAACATATCACAAAGAAGTGTTAGAGCAGCAAGCTTTTTATTTCCTGTTCGTAAAACATTTGTTGCTCCAATATTGCCGGAACCGATTGTTCTTATATCACCAATTTTGGATAATCTTGTAAAAAGAAAACCAAATGGAATCGAGCCAATGAAATAAGATATGAGGAAAATAAACCATGGAGTGGACTGAAAAAATATTTTTGCTTCATTCATTAAGAATCTCATTAAGTTTGTTGATCAAGTTTAAAAACGGTTTTCCCTTTCACAAAGGTCTGGAGCACGCGTCCTTGAAAACGCGCACTCTCAAAAGGGGTATTTTTTGAACGGGAATAGAGCTTCTCTGTCGAAACAACCCATGGTTCTTCAAGATCAACCACAATAAGGTCTGCATGAGCACCTTTTTTGAGTGTTCCTGCATTGAGTCCAAAGAGCTTTGCAGGCGCCGTTGACAAAAGTTCCGTTATCCGTAGAAGAGATAGGCTCTCATCATGATAAAGGCGTAAGGCTGCGCTCAATAAGGTCTCCATACCAATAGCGCCAACTGCCGCGTCATTAAATGGTAAATGTTTTGTGTCGTTACTCTGAGGATCATGAGAAGAGACAATAACATCTATAGTCCCATCCTTTATTGCTTCAATCATTGCTACACGGTCTTCTTCTGTACGCAATGGGGGCATTAAGCGAAAAGAGGTGCGATATTCACCAATGTCATTTTCATTAAAAGATAAATGATTAATAGATACCCCCGCTGAAATTTTCTCACTGCGTTTTTTACCTAAACGAAGTGCATCAGCAGAGAGTGTTGTCGATATTTGAGCAGCATGATAGCGTGTTTGCGTTAATACTGCTAATCTCAGATCTCTTTCGAGTGGGATAACTTCTGCTTCGCGGGGAATTCCAGAAAGACCAAGCCAACTGGCGAGCAGTCCTTCATTCATCACACCTTGGCCTGTAAGATCTTTATCTTGCGTTTCATGCATCAATGGAACATCAAAATCACGTGCATAAGTCATTGCACGCCGCATAACAGATGAACTTTGAAGCGTTTTTTTTCCTTCACAAAAGGCAACAGCTCCTGCATCTTTTAGTAAGCCGAATTCCGTTATTTCTTGTCCGTTGAAACCTTGTGTGATTGAAGCAACGGGATAAATATTGACCGATGACTTTTCTTGTACTGTATGCCTAATAAATTCAACCAGTGCTACATTATCAATAACTGGATGCGTATTTGGCATCATAAGAAAGGAAGTAATACCACCTGCTGCTGCGGATTGACTTGTTGATGCGATTGTTTCACAGTGTTCATTGCCTAATTCTCGAACAAAGACGCGGGCATCAACAAGTCCGGGGAGAATTGCTTTGTTTTGTGCATTAATAACTTCTGCTTCTTCAGGGAATCCCTGATTCAGAGCTTCTTTTCCAGCGGCTATAATTCGTCCATTTTCAACAATAACTGTACCAATTTCATCGATTGCGCGCGAAGGATCAATAATACGAGCATTTTGAAAAACAATTGGTTTTATCATTTTTTTTCTCCACTGATCTTTGCACGTGAATCTAATAAAGCCTCCATGACAGCCATACGCACTGCAATTCCCATTTCTACTTGTGTATGAATCATACTTTGTGGTCCATCTGCTATGTCGGATGCAATCTCTACACCACGGTTTATTGGGCCTGGATGCAGAATAATGCAATCGTTTTTGGCATAGGCTAAATTTTCTTTATGTAAGCCAAAATAATGGAAATATTCACGCGTAGAGGGAATAAAAGAGCCTGTCATCCGTTCATGCTGTAAGCGCAACATCATGATAACATCAGCATTTTTAAGACCTTCTTTCATCGTGGTAAAAACCTCAACACTCATATGAGCGATTTCTGCGGGTAAGAGTGTTGAGGGAGCAACAGCACGAACACGAGCACCCAAAGCATTGAGACTTAGGATATTGGAACGGGCAACACGTGAGTGTAAGATATCTCCACAAATCGCAACAGTTAATCCTTCAATACGACCTTTTGTCCTTTTAATGGTTAGAGCATCTAATAAAGCTTGGGTTGGATGTTCATGAGCACCATCACCTGCATTAATGACACAACAATCAACTTTTTGCGCTAAGAAAGCTGCCGCTCCTGCGCTGTTATGGCGAAAAACCAGTATATCTGGCTTCATCGCATTGAGAGTTGTAGCTGTATCAAGTAATGTTTCTCCTTTTTTTACAGATGAGTTGCCGATCGCAAGACTCATCACGTGTGCACCTAGCCTTTTACCCGCTAATTCAAAAGAAGATTGTGTTCGCGTAGAGGCTTCAAAAAAGAGATTAATTTGAGTCCGTCCATGCAAAGTAGATTTTGTTTTATCAATTTTGTTAGAAAGGATAACATTTGCTTCTGCACGATCAAGCAATGTATTAAGATCTTGTACACTCAGATCTTTAATAGCTAAAAGATGTTGATGAGGGAAAAGTGGAAAAAAAATATCTTGAATCATAGCATTCTTCTTTATCTCTCTCTAAACAGGTTAAACAAGCATTTGTTTGAATATGATAAATGTTTCTTAACTCTAAAAAGACAAATAGTCTATGATATGAATGATTTGAATGTAGGAATATACCTATGAGTGCTGTATCTGCGCAAAATAACCGTCGAAAAAATACATTTCTTAGCGATACGCTTATGTTTCGTATTGCCTCTACTTTGCCTAAGTTTTTGTTAGCGAGTTTTGAAGAAATAGGGGATTTTGCGGCGAGTCGAGAAGCATGGAAACTTTCTTGCTTAGCGAATCATTATAAGCCTTTATTATGCTATAATGATGAATGGGGGCAGCCAACGGAAAAATTAGAGATCCATTCTTCCTATCAAGCTCTTCAACAATATTCTAGACAAGCAGGTTTGGTTACCTCGCTTTGGGAAAATACGAGCTCAGAAAATGGAGTCCGCTATCAAGCGCGTGCGATTCGTTTAGCTTTATCTGCTGGTTTAGAAACAGGACATTTGAATGAAGTTACTATAACGAGTGCAGCTATTGCTGTTTTAATTAGTGATATTGAGCTCTTCAAAAAATGGCAAAATGTACTTTTATCACGCCAATATGATTCCTCGTCAAAACCTATTCATCATAAAAAGGCTGCTTCTCTAACTTATGCATTTGACGATATTGAAAAATACGCTTTTAATTTTCCAAGTGTTAAGAAAATTTCTTTCGATGAAAGTATGGAACGTGATCTATATCGTTTAAATGTTGTAAAAACCAATGTTATTAATCCTACCGCTGACGGATATCTTGTTAGTGCAGATTTAAATGGTCATTTAAGTTGTTTTTTTATTCCACGTATACAAGAAAATGGCGCATTAAATGGATTTATATCAATTCGTCATTTAATTCAGCGTTCTGGAGAACTTTTAACACCAGAGGGGGTTGTTGATTTCCAAGGCAGTTATGGTTGGCTTTTGGGAAATGCCGGAGAAGGGCTTAAAGTTATTAAAGATATCGAGACAATGATGCGTTTCGATCAATCGGTCATATCGGCAGGTGTTTTACGAGCGGCTCTTCAATTTGGCATAGATTTTTTCCGGAAAAAAATGCCCAATCAGCCTTTACCACCACTGACAGAACGTATTTTTGCAGATATTGCATTAGATATTGCTGCTTCACAAGCATTGGTTTTGCGTTTAGCGAAAGCATTTGATAATGCAGCAAATGACCGTTCTGAAGCAGCCTTTGCCCGCATTATGACACCTATTATTGCTTATCATGTAAGTCAATTGGTTGTACCTATTATTGGCGAAATTATTGCACAACTTGGTATTGAAAGTTTTATAGAGAATAATCCATTATCACAAATGTTGCATAATGGGCCTGCGCGAATTGTGAGAAATAGTTCTGCTAATCAATTGGTAAAGGATGCCATTCTTATTGCTGAAAAAGCACCGGGATTGTTTCAGAAATTGTTAGAAAAAATTGCTCTTGATATTGGACCAGCGGGACCACGAGCAATTGAAATTATTAAGTCAGCAGGTGATATGGCATCAGCAAATGAAGGTGCAGGAAGGTTTTTTGTTGAACAGGTAGCCTATGCAGCAGCAGCAGCAGCATTACGTTCTACAGACATAGAACATGTTGCAAATGCCTATATGGAAAGCCGCCTTGGGGGACAATGGAGATCTTCTTATGGGATGCTTATTGCACGATATAATGCAGGGCATTTGCTCAATGTCCTCTATCCTTCTATATGATGAAAGTTTTGAATTCTATTAAGAGCACCTTGCAATATAAAAGCGGCGGCTGCCGAATCAATTCGGCTTGCTCTTTTAGCGCGCGATACATTCATTTCTAGAAGAGAACGTTCTGCAGCAATTGTTGATAAACGTTCGTCCCAAAAAACAAATGGAATTTTTGTATAAGCTTTCATATTGCTCACAAAAGCTCTGGTTGCTTGAACACGAGAGCCGCTGCTTCCATTCATGTTAAGGGGTAAGCCAATGATAATAACGCCTACGTTTTCACGGTCAAAAATTTTAATAAGTGTGTAAGCATCTTCTGTAAATTTTTTTCTCTGTAGTACAGGACGCGGATTTGAGACAGTCAGCCCCATATCAGAAATCGCAATTCCGATAGTTTTTGTCCCTAAATCTAAGCCTGCTATTGTTTGTCTAGGCAAAAGATGTGTTATAACTTCATCTATATTAATAACAGTCATAAGGGTATAATACGTTTTTAAATGTTTCAGATCTATAGTTATATTCTTCATTCATGTTATCTAATATTCTTGCACTTACAAGTGCAGCCTTGTATAGCCAGAATAAAGATCAATAAATAAACAAAAAAGCAGAAAGGCGTAAAGAGTATGTCTGTTGATCAAGAGACAGTCAAGCGAATCGCACATTTAGCAAGGATTGCCCTCCACGATGATGAGATAGAACCTGTGACAAAAAAGTTCAATGCTATTTTAGGTTTTGTTGAGCAATTGAATGAAGTTGATGTCAGTGGAGTTGAGCCATTAATATCTGTGATACCGATGACTTTACGAATGCGTGAAGATAGTGTTACAGATGGCGATAAAGCAGCAGATATTGTAGCCAATGCCCCTGTTACAGAAGAAAATTTTTTTCTTGTCTCAAAAATTGTTGAGTAACTTTTTATATTTTTAAAATTTGAGAACCAATATGACTGAATTAACAAACCTCACAATTGCGCAAGCTCGTGATGCTCTAACAAAGAAAAATCTCAAAGCAACAGAATTAACGGAAGCTTATTTACAAGCAATAGAATCAGCTAATCCAATTTTGAATGCTTATGTAACAATAACAGCAGAACAAGCAATGAAAATGGCTGCTGAATCAGATAGTCGCTTAGCGAGAGGGCAGGGAGGACTTTTAGAGGGAATCCCCTTGGGGATTAAAGATCTTTTTGCAACCTATGGCGTTCATACTCAAGCCTGTTCACATATCCTTGATGGTTTTAAACCGCACTATGAATCAACTGTTACGGCTAATTTATGGCACGACGGTGCTGTGATGTTAGGAAAACTTAATATGGATGAGTTTGCTATGGGCTCATCCAACGAAACATCATATTATGGTCCCGTTATTAGTCCATGGAGAAAAAAAGGCTCGAATGAAAAACTCGTACCCGGTGGTTCTTCAGGAGGATCTGCTGCCGCTGTTGCTGCACAAATTTGTGCTGGTGCAACTGCAACTGATACAGGTGGCTCAATACGTCAACCAGCAGCTTTTACTGGAACTGTAGGAATAAAGCCAACTTATGGACGTTGTTCACGGTGGGGAATTGTTGCATTTGCTTCATCCCTTGATCAAGCTGGACCTGTTGCCAGAGATGTTCGTGATTGCGCTATCTTACTAAGATCAATGGCCTCTTTTGATGAAAAAGATTCTACTTCCGTGAATTTACCAGTTCCTGATTATGAAAGTTATCTTGGTCAATCAATCAAAGGAATGAAAATCGGTATTCCAAAAGAATATCATATGGATGGAATGTCTCCAGAAATTATTGAGCTTTGGCAAAAAGGAATAAATTGGTTAAAAGAAGCAGGTGCTGAGATTAAGGATATTTCTTTGCCCCATACAAAATATGCTCTACCTTCTTATTACATTATAGCTCCTGCAGAAGCCTCTTCTAATTTAGCACGTTATGATGGTGTGCGTTTTGGTTTGCGCGTGCCTGGAAAAGACATCATTGAGATGTATGAAAATACGCGTTCTGTTGGTTTTGGTAATGAAGTTAAGCGGCGTATTTTGGTTGGGACTTATGTCCTTTCATCTGGTTATTATGATGCCTGTTACTTAAAAGCTCAAAAAGTAAGAACACTCGTAAAACGTGATTTTGATCAATGTTTTGCTTCAGGCATTGATGCTATTTTGACACCCGCAACACCAACACCTGCTTTTGGTATTTCTGATGAAAAAATAAAAAATGATGCTGTAGCAATGTATCTTAATGATATTTTTACTGTGCCAGTTAATATGGCTGGTTTACCAGGAATTTCTGTTCCCGCTGGTTTATCATCAAATGGTTTACCTTTAGGATTGCAATTGATTGGTAAACCTTTTGCTGAAGAAGTCATTTTTCAGATAGCGCACATTATTGAACAAGAAGCAGGGATATTCAGTGCAGAAAAATGGTGGATGTAATAATAAAAAATTCACAAAGGAGCATTTCTCATCCTTAATGAGAAATGCTCCTTTGAAAGGTGGAGGGATGAACTCTATTTCCTCAATTCGTAGTCTTTATCCACCAAGATAGGCTTCTTTAACACGCGAATCAGAGAGCATAGTTTTACCTTCACCGTGAAATAAAATATGTCCTACCTCTAAAATATAAGCATAGTCAGCGATAGAAAGCGCAGCAAATGCATTTTGTTCAATAAGAAGAACAGTTTTTCCCATATCATTAATTTTCCGAATAATCGAAAAAATTTCTCGAACGAGAAGTGGTGCTAACCCCAACGAGGGTTCATCTAATATTACCATATCAGGGTTGCTCATGAGTGCACGGCCCACAGCAACCATCTGTTGTTCACCACCTGACATTGTTCCTCCCAACTGTTTTGCTCTTTCACGTAGACGCGGAAAAAGATCAAGTATCCATTCAATATCACGGGAAATTCCCTGCTTATCGTGACGAATATAAGCGCCTAGATGAAGATTCTCTAAAACAGTGAGATGGGGCATAATACGTCGTCCTTCAGGGCTTAGAGCAATCCCTAATCGTAAAATCTCTTCTGGTGATTTTTTAATAATTGATTCACCATTATAGGTAATTTTTCCATAAACAGAGCGATTAAGTCCTGTAATAGAACGTACAATACTGCTTTTTCCTGCACCATTGGCTCCAATTAAAGTGACAATACTGCCCCGCTTTATGGACATAGAAAGATTTTGAACAGCTTTAATGGCGCCATAATGAACGTTAAGATTTTTTATTTTAAGAATATCCATAAACATCTCCGCCAAGATAAGCTTCAATAACTTTAGGGTTATTACGAATTTCATCTGGTGTGCCATTGGCAATGCAACAGCCATATTCCATAACCAAAATATGTTGGCAAAGCCCCATAACCACTTTCATATCGTGCTCAATAAGAAGAATTGTAAGATCAAAGTCTTTTTGCACTTTTTCTATGAATTTTCTAAGATCTTCACTTTCTTGTGGATTCATGCCAGCAACAGGCTCATCAAGAAGAAGCAATTTTGGCTTTGTGGCTAACGCGCGTGCAATTTCTAAACGTCGTTGCACACCATAAGGTAAAGCCGTTGCCGATTGATTGGCAAGGTGATCAAGTTGTAGCTGTTCAAGGAGCTCTAAGGAATTTTTATAAATCTCCTTCTTTTCTTTCATTGCTTTTGAAAAAAATAGAGCTGAAGAAAACCAAGGATATTTTTGTCGAACATGTGCTCCTACCATAACATTCTGCAAAACCGTTAACCCTGAGAAAAGACGAATATTTTGAAATGTTCTGGCAATATGGCGTCTACAGATAATATAAGGAGACGCTCCAGAAATTTTTTGCTCATCAAAAAGAATGATGCCGCTTGTAGGAGCATAAAAACCAGAAATTATATTGAAAACTGTTGTTTTTCCAGCACCATTGGGACCAATTAATCCAGTAATACTTCCTCGTTTAATTGCCATATTAACATTATTTACAGCAACTAATCCGCCAAAACGCATTACAATATTATTGAGTGAAAGGATGGTGTCGTTCATAGCTTTCCCTCAGTATTAGAAAGCTTTTTGCGTGTCAAAAAGCTATAAATTCCATTCCATGAGAATTCTCGTTGTCCCATCAACCCTTTTCTCCAAAACAAGATAATTACCAGCAATAAAAGAGAAAAAACAACCATACGAAGTCCTGGGGTTTCTGGAATATGTATAAAACCTAAGTCAAATGGACTTTCAATAATACGAAGCCATTCAAGCATGACTGTAATAATAATGCTGCCAATAATGCTCCCTGTAATTGAACCGAGACCACCAGCAACAACAATCATTAAAATATTAAAAGTCAGAAGAAAATTAAACATTTTTGGATCAATGGTTGAAATAAGAGCCGCCATTAATGCGCCACCTATACCTGCAAAAAACGCTCCAACAGTAAAAGAAAAACTACGGTAGAAAAAAGCGTTAATTCCCATAGTTTTCGCAGCTATTTCATCATCACGAATAGCACGTAATACGTTACCAGTATTGCTTCGCAGTAAGAGGACACTAAAAAGAACTGTAAACGCTAGCCAACCATAGTTCCACCATAATGTTGCGTCTTGAGGTATTCCTTTTATTCCCAAAGAGCCATTTGTGAGCGATGTTGCGTTTGTAATGACAATGCGAATAATTTCCGCAAAACCTAATGTTGCAATTCCAAGATAATCGCCACCAAGACGCAGTATTGGTAAAGCAATCAATAAACCTACAACTGCAGCACACAAACCACTGACAACAACAGCGATAAAAAAAGGTAACTGTAAATGATATAATGGTTCAGCAATAGGCTCAAGAATCCACATCATTTCTTTTTGCTCAGGGGAAAGAAGTAAAATTGCGCAAACATAAGCACCAATAGCCATAAATCCAGCATGTCCAAGAGAAAACATACCTGTGAAACCGTAAATCAAATTAAGCGAAATTGCCAATATTGCATTAATAGCAATCAGATTTATGATACGAAGCGTATAGTCATTAAAATGGCTATCAGCATAAAATAAAAAACCTATGAGAACTAAAACACTTATACACGATAAAACAGTTGTCGCTGACTTTGTCATTAGATTTTCTCCTGATTTCTTTTACCCATTAATCCTGTGGGCAATATCAATAGAATCAGAATCAATAAAATGAAAGCAAAGGCATCTCGATATCCAGATAGCGCGGGAAAAAATGCGATAATCATAATTTCAATAAACCCTAATAACAATCCTCCCAACATTGCTCCTGGTATCGAACCAATACCTCCGATAACAGCAGCGATAAATGCTTTGAGACCAGGAAGAACACCCATATAAGGCTGAATTTGAGGATAACGTAAAGACCACATAATGCCTGCTATGGCGGCAAGAGCTGAGCCTATTCCAAATGTAAACGCAATAACTTTATTGACAGACACACCCATCAAACGTGTTGTTTCAATATCATGGGAGATTGCGCGCATAGCAAGACCCGGTTTTGTTTTATGGATAATCCATAACAGTAATAAAATAAGAATTAATGACACAACGGGAACGATCAGAGACATGGGAGCAATTCTGATGATACCATCTGCTCCTGATCCTAGATGCCATAAAAATGGCGTTACAAGAAAATCTGGTTGTTGTACACCTTTCGGAACACCACTAAAGAGTACAGTAGCAAGATTTTCAATAAAAAAAGAAACACCGATTGCACCGATAAGTCCCGAAATACGCGGAGCATGGCGTAGAGGTTTATAAGCAAATTGATCAACAGCAACACCCACAGCACTTGTAATAAAAATGGAAAAACAAAGAGCTAAAACCCAAATCGGTGTAAAATCTTGTGGGGAAATTTTTAAATAATAAACAAATCCTAGCGCAAGGATTAAGAAAGCACCAATCCAATAAATTGGAGGACGCCTTTTAAAGCCTATAAAGACCGAATAATAAACAAGAGCAGCAAGGAACAAAAGAAGAAAAGCCGCCCAAGCAGGCATAAAACCAATTGTGGAAAAGAAAACAAAATATGCTCCCAGCATAAAGATATCACCGTGAGCAAAATTAATGAGCCTCAGTATACCGTAGACCATGGTGTAGCCAATAGCAATAAGCCCATAAAGAGATCCCAATGCCAGTGCATTAAAAAAGTACTGGATGAACATTTCAGTGCTCATCTCTCATCCTTCCACATTTGTTAATTTACATAGGACAATAAGAAATTTCCAAGTTTTTGGTTGAGAAAAAGATCCTCAACCAATTCTTGTATTTTAATAAGTAAAACTTTTTAATTAAAAAGCAGGTTTAACTTCTTCTAAATAAACACGTTTTCCATCCTGTATTTTAATGATACCAATAGGAATTTTAGGGTTATGATTTTTATCCATTGACATATCTCCAAAGGGGGTAGGGAAATCTTTTAATTCGCTAAGTGCGATAGTAATTTTTTCACGATCAGTGCTACCAGCATTTTCAATAGCCTTCATGAACATCATATAACTCGTGTATCCCAAAACAGAATTGATATTTGGCTCTTTGTCAGGGTAGGCTTCTTTCCATTCTTTTGTGAATTCTTGCGCAGCTACTGACATATTTGGCATATCCTCACTGTAGGGAAGTGTCGTATGTAAGAAACCTTCTGCAGCTTTTCCTGCAATCGTAATGGTTTCTGGATTATCCATAGCATCTCCACCCATAATTTGAAACCTCGCCCCTAATTCTCGTGCTTGTTTCATGATGATAGCACCTTCAGAAAAGTAAGATGGGATGAATAAGATATCAGGTTTCTGAGCGATAATTTGCGTGAGAACAGCTGAAAAGTCCTGATCTCCAGAATTATAATTTAAATTTGAGATAACTTCACCACCTAATTTTTTGAAAGCACGCGTAAAATAGCTTGCAAGACCAATGGCATAATCGCTTGAAATATCTTTAAGGATAGCAGCCTTTTTTGCGTGCAAAGTTTGGCTTACATAAGTTGCGATTCCTACCCCTTGATAGGAATCAATAAAGCAAGCACGGAAGTAATATTTTTTACCCTGTGTAACAAGGGGGCTTGTTGAGGACGTTGCAATGGTTGGAGTCTTTGCTTTTTCAGATATTTCACCACCTGCTAACGAGAGCGAAGAACCATAGCTACCAATGATTCCACTTACTTTTTCACTTGCTGTTAAACGCATAACAGCATTAGCTGCTTCTACCTTATCAGACTTATTATCAATAATAACAAGTTCCACTTTACGTCCTAAAATTTCTGGAACTTTTTTATGGGCTAATTCTATACCTCTAATTTCAAGCTGACCTCCAAATGCATTTTGACCACTTAATGGAAGATAAACTCCAATCTTAATAGGTTCACTCGCATAAACATTTGCTGTAAATGCCATAAATGCTGCGATTGTCGTAAGGATTTTCTTCAATTGCATTGCGCATTTTCCTTAATTGAATTGTCGTTTTTTCACCTTATATTGAACTTCTTCATCATGCAAGTTACACATTAATCAAAATATCATTATGTAAAAAAACTTTTATATGAGCTCTTTTGTAGGGCACTCCTTGTACGGTATGTAAAGTGTACAATCAAATAGTTTTGTAAATATTCATGTTGATATTCTCTGACATTAACATAGAAGATACGACAATATGGGGAAATCTTATCTTGGGGCTTGCTTGTTGATACAAGAGCAATGTTTACTTAAACCTAGAGAATCAATATCGTACAATTTATAAGCTACAGGATCACGTTATTATGACGAGTAAGGATGCATTAAAGGATTGTTCCCCATCTGAGGATAATATAGGTGCTTGTGGGGAGATTATCGAAATCAGTGGTGTCATTAAGTGGTTTGATGGTAGTAAGGGGTATGGATTTATTGTACCTGATTTACCTCATTTTCCCGATATATTATTGCATGTTACGGTAATGCGAAGGGATGGTTTTCAAACAGCTTTGGAGGGAGCTAAAGTTATTTGTGCTGTGGAAAAAACTGAACGAGGATTAAAGTGCGTTCAGGTGAAATCTATAGATTGTTCTTCAGCAATTCATCCATCAGAAGTTCCTGCGCGTACCCATGTTGTTGTTACTCCAGAAAGTGGACTAGAACGTGCAATTGTTAAATGGTTTAATCGTGACAAAGGTTTCGGTTTTCTTAGCCGTGGGCAAGGAACAGAAGATATTTTTATTCATATGGAAACGTTGCGCCGTTTTGGTTTAGCAGAGCTTCGTTCTGGCCAGGTTGTTCTTGTACGTTTTGGTAAAGGAGAAAAAGGTTTAATGACAGCAGAGATTTATCCGGATATCGGCATTCCTTTTGCTACGCATTGAATTTCACGAGTGAAAACAGTATGTTTTCTATGTTTTTAAAGATAGTTATTTCGTAAATTGCTATAGAGGTAGATTTTTAAAGAAAATATGGCTCTAGTGAACCCATAAACCAAATAGAGAAAATTGCGATATCACGCTGAAAGAAACTAGAAAGCAACAAGGAAGCAAATCTCTTATTTTTTGGCTTTTAAACTCTAGTACTTTTTATTTTAGAAACAAAATTTAAAATTTTTCTATGGTGGAGACAAGAATGTTAAAGCTTTTTAAAAAGAGGCATATTGTTTTATTGGTGATGCTTTTTATGTTAGATATGCGTGTTGTTGTGGCAAAAAAGCCCATAGAGATTTCTGTGCATCCGATTCCTTTAGAAATACATACAAAGCAAGGTACGGTTTTTTATAAGGTAGAGATTGCTTTTACGCCATCTCAAGCAGCGGCTGGGTTAATGTATCGAACTGATTTTCCACGCGATCGTGCAATGCTCTTTAAGCAGCTAAAAAGTTCTCAACCGGGAGATGAACAGAGAATTTTTATGTGGATGGCAAATACGCCTTTACCTTTAGATATGATTTTCTTAAACTCCGAGGGAATTATTGTATCGATTGTTGAAAACACCTCTCCATTTTCAACAAATACCATTTCATCAGAAGTTCCTGCAGCTTTTGCACTTGAGATTAATGCTGGTGAAGTTTCTGAAAAAAAGATACAAAAAGGGCAACGTGTTATTCATCCTGTACTTTGTGGAAAGTGCAATAAAAAATGACCGCTGAAGATATTCGTTTTTTTGAATATAATGGTTTGCGATTTGCTTATCGAGAAGAAGGGCAGGGGGCGCCTATTTTGTTGATCCATGGTTTTGGATCTTCTGCACGGGTGAATTGGTATGCAACGGGTTGGTTTCGTATTCTCACTGAAGCAGGATATCGTGTTATTGCTCTTGATAATCGCGGTCACGGAGATTCAGTTAAAAGTTATGATCCTGTCTTTTATACGCCTCAAGCTATGGCTGGCGACGCAATAAAGTTACTACAGCATTTAGAGTTATCTAAAGCCCATGTTATGGGATATTCTATGGGGGCTCGTATTAGTGCGTTCATGGCTCTTTTGCATCCAACATATGTACACAGTGTTATTTTTGGCGGTTTAGGTATTGGTATGGTAACGGGAGCAGGAAATTGGGAGCCTGTTGCTGAGGCCCTTTTAGCAGAAGATATTTCTACCATTACTAATACGCGTGGTTTAATGTTCCGTAAATTTGCCGATCAAACGAAAAGCGATAGGCGTGCTCTTGCTGCTTGTATTATTACATCAAAACAGGAGTTAACGGCGTCTGAAGTTTACAAAATTGAACAACCTGCACTTGTTGCCGTTGGTTCATTAGATGAAATCGGCGGTGCTGCAGAGCCATTAGCAGCTTTATTGCCTTGTGGTGAAGCTTTATCAATTCCTGGTCGAGATCATATGCTTGCTGTAGGCGATAAAGTTTATAAAAAAGGCGTTATAGATTTTCTTTCTCGTTATCCTATAAGATAAGCATTCTTCATAGGTTTTAGCATTTACAAAAATACTCAGTATTTTTATCTCGTATAAATTGAAAAAACCTTATTTAAAAATTTTTCTGTTGTGACATAAGTTTTTATAAAAAATGAAAAGAAAAATAAACTCTTATTTGCTTATTTTGTATATTTTTTAGAGATGTAATTCTTCTAAGATTAAATAATTATACTTTAAAAGTTATTAAAAGAAATATTTTTGAATGTTGTAATAATTATTGTTATTTATATTTTTTATAAAAGGAATAAAATTATAAATTATTGATCAATTTATTCTTACGAATATGCATTCTAAATACAGATGCTAAAATTGGAGATAAAGTAAAATTATTAAAAATATACAGTTTTTTTGCCATTTTTTAATCTATACGGGTATATTTAATAATGATAGATTCTTTTTGTAGAAGTTCTTTATGAATATATAAAGAACGTTGTAAATATATGTAACATTAAGTAAATATTCAGATTATGCTTTTTTACTGACTTTACAGAATCATAAGAATGTCTTATTTGCGCGACACGCAATTATTTTAATCGTTTCAAAAAAACAGGAGAGCATAGTGAATGCTGATGAAATAAAAAAACTTGATAATTATTTAAAAAATATATTCCAAAACTCAGCATTGCAAGTCAGAGCGCGGCCTAAAAAGAGTGATTCTTGTGAGGTTTATATGGGAGATGAGTTTTTAGGCATTATCTATCGAGATGAAGATGAAGATGAGCTCTCCTATAATTTCTCAATGGCTATATTAGATATTGATTTAGAAAATTGATTCGTTATTCACAGTTGAATGAAGTCTTTTTTATCCTATAAGATTTATATAAGTTTTAACGCTTTAAAGCTCGTATGGTTATTTCGTGCAATAATAAGGTGGTCATGGATAATAATACCTAATGCATTTGCTGCATCCTTTAATCGATATGTCATTGTTATATCTGCATCAGAGGGGGTGGAATCGCCAGAAGGGTGATTGTGGACTAAGATAAGTCCTGATGCAGATAACTCTAAAGCTCGAGAAATAACTTCACGAGGATAAACAGGGGTATGATCAATGGTTCCAGTTTGTTGCACCTCATCAGCAAGTAAGCCGTTTTTCTTATCAAGAAACAAAATACGAAATTGTTCACGTGTTTCGTGAGCCATAACAGCTTTACAATAAGCTAACACTTTATCCCATGATGAAAAAATATTGCGTTTAAACAATTGCGCACGAGCAAGACGTCCAGCAACATCTGAAATAATTTTTAAATCAATTGCAGTGGCGGGACCACATCCTGGAATTTCTTGAAGTCGGTGAATATCCGCTCCCAACACATCAGCTAATGAACCAAAGCGCGCTATCAAATTTTTAGCTATGGGTTTTGTGTTTGCACGGGGTATTGTGCGAAAAAGCAATAATTCAAGATATTCATAGTCTTCAATTGCATTTCCTTTTGACTTTAAATAGCGCTTCCGAAGACGCTCACGATGTCCTTGATAATGTTTATGAAGCTGTGCGTTTTTCTGAGGCTCTTCACTTTTTCTTTCTGATACTGGGGTAAGTGGAGAACTCGATGTTAATGCAAAGTGATCACTTTGAGTATCTTCCTTTTGATTTAATTTTTTAGCCATAACATCTCTACATTGCGTTAGATATGCGAATTTGGAATATAAAAAATATTTTTAGGAGATTGTGTAAATATTTCATATCCTTCATTTGTGACACCAATTGTATGTTCATATTGTGCTGTCAGAGAGCGGTCACGGGTAACAGCAGTCCAACCGTCAGATAAAACCTTAACTTGTGGTTTACCAAGGTTAATCATAGGCTCAATTGTAAACATCATACCTTGTTTTAATTCTATTCCTTCTCCAGGGTTTCCATAATGGAGGATATTGGGAGCATCATGGAAAAGCTGGCCGATACCATGTCCGCAAAAGTCTCTCACAATTGAACAGCGTTCAGATTCTGCATACTGTTGAATGGCTGCCCCAATATCACCTGTCGTTGCTCCAGGCTTAACGACAGCGATTCCTTTCATAAGACTTTCATAGGTTATTTTTAGCAAGCGTTCTGCTGCACGTCTAATTTTTCCAACAGGATACATTCGGCTTGAATCTCCATGCCAACCATCAAGGATAAAAGTTACATCAACATTTACAATATCGCCTTCTTGCAAAGGTCTTTTATTGGGGATACCATGACAGACAACGTGATTGATAGATGTGCAGCATGAATGGCTGTATCCATGATAATTTAGATCAGCAGGAAGTGCTCCTCTCTTAGCACCAAAAATGAATACAAAATCATCAATTTCTTGCGTAGTAACACCCGGCTTAATAATATCCATAAGCGCATCAAGGCATTCTGCAGCAATACGACCAACTTCACGCATTTTAGTAAAAGCATAATCATCGAAAATGCGGATTTTTCCATTAAACTTTAAAGGGATTTTATTATATTCGATATACTCAGTCATTGTTTCTTCTATTTTCTATTGTTACTCTCTGAATCGGAAAAATGCCTTCTACACTTACATGACACTTTACAGCATAACATTCTACTCCTGATTTTAATGCTAAATCAAACTTACGTCCATAGAGTGGGTCAAGATCATGACAGATTGCAAAAGCTGCGCAATCTTCTCGTTGAATAATATAAAGCATAGCAGCTCGTTTTCCTTGTTGTACAACTCCTATGAGCTCATCAAGGTGACGTGCACCACGTTTTGTTTCGCTATCAGGAAATTCTGCTAATCCTTTTTGACGAATAAAATGAACATTTTTGACTTCTAGGTAACAATCAGGAAGAATGTCATCACGTAAAAGAAAGTCAATTCGTGATTGTGTCCCATAGCGTTGTTCTTTTAAAACTGTTTTATATCCACTTAATTCTGGTAGTAATCCGTTTTGAATTGCTTCTAACGCAAGTTTATTGGGTAAGGCAGTATTAATGCCAACCAACGTATTATCGGCTTCAATAATTTCTAATTGATAGGCATATTTTCGTTTGATGTTGTTATGATATGAAAGCCAAATATTGGAGTTGAAAGCTGTTAATCCAAGCATTGATCCTGTATTAGGTACAGATACGGTGAGGACATGCTGACCATCTTGTTGAACATCCGCAAGGAAACGTTTATAACGACGGATAAGCTTTGCAGGAAAAAGTTTGGAAATAAAGTGCATATCTTTTTTTAGGATTTATGATTTCATAATTCAACTGAGATTACGATTTTTAGGGGCTATTCCCTATTAAAAAGATAAAATTGGTGTAAAAAACGCCACGGTATCTTATATAAATTGTTATAAATTCCATTGTTCACTTTAATGGCTTTTAAAATTTATTATCTTTGAGAGAAAAGATAGATTATCTATAATTTATTATTAAACAGCATTAGAGTACTGTGAAGAAGGTTTCGTAAAAATAGTGGAGATGGAGATAGTTTAAGTGAAACTGGGTAAGATTGATGGCTGGAACGAATAAGAATCGTGAAAATTTAACAAATGGTCCCATTATTATTTTAGTTGAACCACAGCTTCCTGAAAACATTGGTATGGTCGCAAGGGCAATGGCGAATTTTGGGCTTTCTAAGCTTCGGTTAGTCAAACCTCGAGAAATATTTCCAAATGAAAAAGCTATAGCTGCTGCAAGTAAAGCTGATCATGTCATTAACAACACTGTGATTTTTAATACATTGCGTGATTCAATTGCAGATTTACACTATGTTTTTGCCACAACAGCACGTGAAAGATGTGGATTTAAAACTGTAAAAAGTGCTGTCGAAGCAGCAAGCGTATTACGTCAACGTGAAAGTATCGGACATAAGACAGGTATTGTCTTTGGAAGAGAGAGATGGGGATTAGAAAATGATGAAATCAGCCTTGTTGATGAAATTATTACTTTTCCAGTTAATCCTGCTTTTGCGTCACTTAATATTGCACAAGCGGTTCTTTTAATGTCTTACGAATGGATGAAAACAGGTCTAGAGAATGTCAGCGATACGGCATTTCGTGCCGCAGAGATGGAACCTGCAAATAAAACAGTATTTCATGGTTTTTTATCTCAGTTAGAAGAGGCTTTGAATATCCGTGGGTATTTTAGACCCCTTGAGCGCAAAGAAGTCATGCTTGCAAATTTGCGCTCTGTTTTTACGCGCGCTAACTTTAGTGAACCTGAGGTTCGTTTATTGCGAGGCATTATATCTTCGTTGGATCATTTTTCGCCACAATATCCACGGGGGAGTAGAGCACCTGAAGAACGTGATCGTAAAAAAAATAAAAATAAGTGTGAAAACTAATGGATGAACGACCTGTTCTTTTTTTTGATAGCGGTATTGGTGGTTTAACAGTGTTCAGGGAAGCGCGCATTCTTATCTCTGAAATGCAATTTATCTATGTTGCTGATGATGCAGGATTTCCTTATGGAAATTGGAAAGAAAATATTTTGAAAGAGCGTATTTTGAAGATTTTTACAAATCTTTTAACACGCTACAATCCAGCCTTATGTGTGATTGCTTGCAACACCGTTTCTACACTGATGATGGAAGATTTACGACAGAATTTTCCTCATGTCCCTTTTGTCGGAACAGTTCCTGCAATTAAATCAGCTGCTGAACAAACAAAATCTGGGTTTATTTCCGTATTAGCTACTCCTGGAACAGTTAAACGTGCCTATACAAACGAATTAATTAACTCTTTTGCTGGACAGTGTCATGTTCAGCTTGTGGGAAGTAAAAAGCTGGCTGGATTTGCTGAAGATTTTTTACGGGGAAAATCTATCGATACAGAAGAGTTAAAAAAAGAAATCCTGCCATGTTTTGTGGAAAAAAATGGACAATATACTGATGTTATTGTTTTAGCCTGCACACATTATCCTTTTTTGATTAACTTCTTTCGTAAACATGCTTTATGGTCCGTTGAGTGGATTGATCCAGCGAAAGCCATCGCCAAGCATATCAGCTCATTATTACCATTGTCGGGAAAAAAACACCATCAATATATAAAGAAATATCAAGATTTTGCGTTGTTGACATCGAAAAATATCACTTCTTTAACGGAAAATTTGTTTAAAGGATTTGGCTTAAAACTCATGAAAGGAGTTGACTTTGGATTACGAGATCAATAATGATGATCTAGCTGTTTTTTTAAGAAAATAGCATTAATTGACGTGTCCCGTGGATAACTTTGCATGTTGATATGTTAAGGTATTCTGTCAGTCTTTAGTATTTAAAGGCAGAGGAGGGCGCGTTTCCTTGGGGTCTTAAGATCTCGTTTTTTATTTTATAAGGAAATGCGATGAGTAAACGCGAAACAACAAAGTATAAAATTGACCGTCGTATGGGAGAAAATATTTGGGGTCGTCCAAAATCTCCTGTCAATCGCCGTGATTATGGTCCAGGTCAGCATGGACAGCGCCGTAAAGGAAAACTTTCTGATTATGGGGTGCAGTTGCGCGCTAAACAGAAATTGAAAGGGTTTTATGGAGATATATCAGAAAAACAATTTCATAAAACCTATGAAGAGGCTGCTCGTCGACGGGGTGATACTGGTGAAAATCTTATCGGTCTGTTAGAATCACGTTTGGATGCTGTTGTTTATCGTGCAAAATTCGTGCCTACGATTTTCGCTTCTCGCCAGTTTATCAATCACGGTCATGTTAATGTAAATGGGCGGCGCACAAATATTCAATCGTATCGTTGTAAACCAGGTGATGTTATTGAGGTTCGGGAAAAATCAAAACAACTTGTTTTAGTTTTAGAATCCGTGCAATTGGCAGAACGTGATGTCCCTGATTATATTGAAGCAGACCATAAACAGATGAAAGCAACCTTTACACGTATTCCTGCTTTTGCAGATGTTCCTTATGCTGTGCAAATGGAACCTAATTTGGTTGTTGAATTCTATTCTCGATAATTTTTCTGTAAGAAAAATTGTTTCTCTCTTCTATTATTATAATTTCAAAATATTGTGTTATTTTTATAATCTTTGAAGTTAATAAGTATTTTTTGTGAATGGTTCTATACTAAGTTTATTGCTATGTTTTATAGTCGTGAACTTATATAGTTCCATTTCTTTTTTGTGTATCTGATTTATAAATTCAAAAAACATAAATGTAAGCTTGCTTTAATATTTGTTTTTATCTTTGCAAAACGAGCTGTTACTTATGCAGGATATGGTATTATGAATGATGTTTCCATTGAATATCAGGCAATAGAAGAAAACGAAGGGAGAGATGATCTTTTAATAAGCGAAGCAGATAATTGTCATCCAATGTTTCGTGTTGCTCCTTCAAGCGTAGAATTTAATAAATTGCGCAAACGACTTTTACGTCATATGCGACAAGCTTTGGATGATTTTTCTATGCTCTCTACAGGAAAAAAATGGCTTGTTGCTTTATCCGGTGGAAAAGACTCTTATGGTTTATTAGCGCTTCTTTTAGACTTAAAGTGGCGAGGGCTTTTATCCGTTGAAATTCTTGCCTGTAATCTTGATCAAGGGCAACCAGGATTCCCTAAGCATATTCTTCCAGACTTTTTAAGTTCTTATAAAATTCCATATCGTATTGAATATCAAGATACTTATTCCATTGTTACAGATAAATTGGCAGAGTCGCAGACATATTGTTCACTTTGTTCTCGATTACGACGTGGTAATCTCTATCGTATTGCACGTGAAGAGGGATGCTCTGCATTAGTTTTAGGTCATCATCGTGATGATGTTTTAGAAACATTTTTTATGAACTTGTTTCACGGTGGCAGATTAGCTGCCATGCCTGGAAAACTTAAAAATGATGAAGGAGATCTTTTTGTATTACGTCCTCTTATTTATGCTGCTGAGGAAGATATGGAAAAATTTTCCCAAGCAATGCAATTTCCAATTATTCCTTGTAATCTTTGCGGTAGTCAAGATGGTTTACAACGTAATGCAATGAAAGAAATGCTGAAAAATATCGAAAGACAAATGCCAGGACGTAAAGATACGATGATTCGCGCTTTAACAAATATACGCCCAAGTCATTTGCTTGATAAGAGATTCTTTGATTTTAAAACGTGTTAATAAAAATTAGATAATATTTAAAAATAAACTCAAAGAGTTTAAGATAAGATACTTATTTATAATGATAATTTATTGTTTTTTAATTTAAATACCGCAAAATTGTTTTGTTTCAAATTCTCTTATATTGCATCCATAAAACACATCTGCCTGCATATCACAAAAGAAATCCTTGTATGCATCAAACACTCTTGAAAAAAGTTTCCTTTCACTAACCAATGACTGTCGCAATATGAAAAATGGGAAAATAGTACGGTTGTCGATTTGCTCTTTTGTTAAGTAAAAATGGTTAACCTTGTGGATTTTATTTTATTCTGTTACGCCGCCGTCACCGTCATTTAAGGCATTAAGCTAAGAGAATATGTAACCGCTTGATATTTTGGGAGTGTATAGAAAACATTCAGGGGAAGGATTGCTCGTAAATTCTCATGAAGAGAGTTACATAAGGGATCAAGTTCGATTGTGAGCAGCCGATCTTTTTATAAACCAATGCTGATAGAAATCTTCATCATTGAGGACAGGGAAGAAGTTAAATTTTCAAACTGCTACACCATAAAGATCATAGGCGTCCGACTTTTCGATTTTAACGGTGACAAATTCACCAACACGCAATGGGCGTCGTGATGATATATGGACAACACCATCTATTTCTGGAGCATCGTACTGACTACGTCCTTTAGCAACTTTTCCTTGACTTTCATCGATAAGCACTTGAAGTCTTTTCCCAATTTTTTTCTTTAAAAGATGTGTAGAAATTTGTTGTTGTTTTGCCATAAAACGATGCCAGCGGCTTTCTTTCACCTCTTCAGAAATATTTTCTAATCCCAAATCATTTGCGGCGGCTCCTTTTACTTCTTCATATTTAAAGCACCCAGCGCGTTCAATTTTTGCTTCTTCTAACCATTCTAACAGGATATTAAAATCTTCATTCGTTTCACCAGGAAAACCAACAATAAATGTTGATCGCAAAGCAAGATCTGGACATATTTTCCGCCATTTTTCAATTCTACGGTTTGTTTTTTCCATAAGTGCGGGACGCTTCATGTGACGCAAAATAACTGGTGATGCATGCTGAAAAGGAATATCCAGATAAGGAAGAATTTTTTTTGCAGCCATAAGTTCAATAACTTCATCAACATGAGGATAAGGATAAACGTAATGCATACGTACCCAAATACCCATATCGCCTAATTCGCGACAAAGATCAAAGAATTTCGTTTTGATTGTACGATCTTTCCAAGAATTTTCGAGATATTTAAGATCAATACCATAAGCACTCGTATCTTGTGAAATAACCAAAAGTTCTTTTACACCCGCTTGTACGAGTTTTTCAGCTTCACGAAGAACATCGCTGATGGGACGTGAAGTGAGATCACCACGCAGAGTAGGGATGATACAAAAACTACACCGGTTAGAGCATCCTTCAGAAATCTTTAAGTAGGCGTAATGGCGGGGTGTTAAACGAATACCTTGGGGAGGAACTAAATCAAGAAAAGGATCATGAACAGGAGGAATTGCTGTATGAACAGCTTCTATAACACTTTCATAAGCTTGTGGTCCTGTAATGGCCAATACATTAGGATATGTTTGGCGAATGACATCAGGATCAGCACCAAGACACCCTGTTACAATAACTTTTCCATTTTTTTTGAGAGCTTCATCAATATTGGCTAATGATTCTCTCCTTGCCGAGTCAAGAAAACCACAGGTATTTACAATAACGACATCAGCTCCTTGATGTTGACGTGAAATTTCATACCCTTCAGAGCGAAGGCTTGTAATAATTCGCTCAGAATCTACAAGTGCTTTTGGGCATCCGAGGGAGACAAAACTAATACGAGGTGCTACCATGGTGATCCTACATTACTATGAAAGATTGAGTTACGTTTTTATTAACTTAAAAAAATAATGTTCTTTATTTTTATACCTATGCCATACAATCTGTTACAAAGTTATTTGATTTTTTTCTACAAAATTTTATGTGTTTTTATGCATGCATACAATTGTGTCTTATTATATCGTAAAATTCCGTCTTTGAGGACGATGATATAAGGCTGCTTCTTTCAAAGCATTCAAGTTATTTTATAAAGCACGTGGTGAATATTTTAAAGCTTACTTGTTACGCTTTGTGTAAGTGAAGGATATGGAGGGAAGGGAAAGTGAAACCCGCTCTATAAGGATCTTGGATTGTTTATGGACCGAATTGGGGGCAGCCTTTGGTTGTAGAGAGGAAGTCAATTGCGTGTGACACAATAAAAAATACTCAACAGATTCTTATTGCGATATCTATCGCGTACTATAAGGTTTATTTTTTAATATTTGCGAATAAGTCCAGTAAGTTTTCCTTGTATTTCTACACGCTCAGATTCGTATGTCCGTACTTCATAATGAGGATTTGCGGCTTCTAATGCAATAGAAGCTCCTTTGCGTCGATAACGTTTTAATGTAGCTTCTTTTTTATCAATAAACGCAACAATAATTTCACCTGTTATTGCTGTATTTTGACGTTTCACAATGATTGTATCTTTATCAAGGATACCAGCCTCCATCATAGAATCATCTTTAACTTCTAATGCGTAGTGCTCACCTATATTAACCATATCGTGTGGGAGAGAAAGGGTGTTGATTTGTTGCAGTATAGCAGAGGCGGGCACGCTCGCAGAAATACGTCCCATAATAGGAATGGTGATATTTTTTTTTTCTTCTTCATCCAAGTTATCAAGGTTACTCAAGCTTTTTGATATTTCCCTTTTATTTCTTTCTATTATACTAGGAGAAATTTTACGTGCTAAAGAAAGGCTAAATGTTATTTTTTCAGGGAGTCGAATCACTTCCACTGCACGAGCGCGATTGGGCAAACGACGTATAAAACCTCGTTGTTCTAAGGCTATAATGAGCTTATGAATACCAGACTTTGAAGAAAGTTCTAATGCATTTTTCATTTCTTCAAAAGAAGGAGGAACACCAGTTTCTTTTATATGGTTATGAATAAACAAGAGTAGCTCATATTGTTTACATGTTAGCATTCAATATTCCAATCAAAACAATAAAAAGTATTAAAGTAAAAATACATGTACATATAACACTTTTACAATTTTTTCTCGCAAAATAAAATTTATTTTCTTTATTTTTGATCTTATCAGTTAATGAATAAATCTGTTTATTTATAGATATATTTAAATTATTATTTATATACTATATAGATACATTAATATTAAATAATGTATAAAAATACTTTATAGCTCTGGCTGAAGTATCCAACACTAAATTTTATGACCAGTATTATCCTTTTCCTCTAAAATATATCTACGTATTTTGTAATTTCTGATATAAAAAAGTTAATTAGAAGGCAATTTATCAATAGCAGGAAGGATAGGCATTCTATATATTTAGAACACTCTATGGGTATTTAAAATCATTTTGCGCATTTCATATTATTTCTGCGTTTTTCTTAGTAAAATTATCTACAGCTATAATCGTGAGCATAATTTATAATCATTCGAGATATTTTCAATGAGACTAAATTTTGCTTCATGTTTACTTTATTCTATCGGAAAAATTGGCTTTTGTTATATATTTATTATGCATAAATAAACATCATACCTTATACAATATATTGATTTATAATGTTAATTTACTGTTTTGTATATTGAATGAGTGTCTCGAATAACGTAAGATTCTCTCATTTCAAGTCTGTTTATCTTGAATCAATCAAAATCATTTCCTTGCACGTCAAAAGCGGGATGAATCTGTGGATCAAATTTGTATAAGAAAGGACTAAAAATGGCTCTTATGAACCGTCTTAAGTGCCAAGGGCTGTCGCAACACTGGGGGCTGGCAAATATAATGATGGGGCCGGCTTGCTTCACAAAATGCCATTGTTTCTCATTGTCCCATTTTCAGGTCTAATGTGCCAACGCTATATACTATTTTCCTGCCCCCTAATGTTACAATAATTTTTGGTTCTTAAAAGGAGACATAAAAGGTATTTTCATTTCTTTTTTATAGTTTTATTCTCTAACTTGTGTCAGTCTAGAAAATGCTTTTTGTTGTTTCAATATAAAAAAGATTTGAAACGAGAGAAGCTTAGAGTATTTGAGGTCTCTCACTCAAGTAAGAAAATGATAAATTATTATAAATCAATATATTGTCTTATAAAGCTGTATTCATATTTGAAAACTAAAATATAAAGATACAAAAATAATATTATAGTAAAAGGTATTTTTTCTCTATTCATTATGCTCAGCAACCCATATGAAGGGAAGGGGGCGATTTCTTATAATTTTAGTGCTTCGAATCTATGCAATATTTTACAGTATTTTACAGTGAAATTTTTTCTTTATCGAAATTTCAAAAAGCAGACAAAGAGTACCTATACAATGATAAAAAAAGGGACAAAAACGGAAAATTATTGATAACTGAAGAAAATAATAATATTTTTCTCCAAAAGGTGTTGACCAAATGGAAAGTCAACCGTATGTTCCCTTCACTTTCTGCAAATTAGATAGTCTACAAACTAGATAACTTGTGTGAGAGCGCGTAGCTCAGCTGGTAGAGCAACTGACTTTTAATCAGTAGGTCCAGGGTTCGAATCCCTGCGCGCTCACCAAATTTAAATAATATCAATAGACTATACAAAATTTAAGAATCTTTCTTGTTGTGATTCTTTTTTTTCTTGATTCTATAGCCAGCCATTTTCGATCAGTTTTTTTTGGAATAGAGCGATGCTAGTTGTCTCTTGTCCAACAAAAAAGAGCTTTAAGCTCACGATACGTGTTGTACCTGCGTTGGCAGCACATGTGATTGCTAATTTTCTCAATCCGTAGGTTGTTTTTTTTAATACCCACTGCATTACATGATTCGCAAAACAAGTTGCTAAAATCACCACTTATTCACACTTTATATTATGAAATGACTCTTCTATAAGACTTTGATTTATTTAGTTTTTATTCTTTTTAACATCGAGTATAGTACATTTATTTCTTACGAAAATCACAAAATAGTTAACAATGTGTTAATTTCTTGATAAGAGGGGACAATTCAAGAGTGGTATATGCGTGAGGGGAATCATTTAAAAACGTAAATTCTTCCGTCGCGTACAAAAAGCGTGACGTGGTTTTTACAGTAATACTTAACAGAAATAAGTGGACTGAATAGATGCCTTCAAATAGAAAAAAGAATTTTACTTTTATGATTAAACCAACACTTCAATTGTTTTCTATGATCGTTATTTCTCAGTCACTGGTATCTTGTTGCGCAAGCCAAACTATGAATTTTTCAATAAAAGATTCCTATCATAATAAACCAATTAACGTAAACACTTCTGTACTACCTCAACAAGTATCCAATAAGAAGAATCAATCGGAAGAAAAAAAGCGTGGACGAGCTATTGTTGGTAAACCTTATCAAATAAAAGGAAAGTGGTATTATCCTCAAAGTGATCCAACTTATAAACGTGTTGGCGAAGCATCATGGTATGGTTCAGATTTTCATGGACGTTTAACTGCCAACGGTGAAATTTATGACATGAATCTTTTGACTGCTGCTCATCCTACACTGCCTTTACCTAGTTATGCTCGTGTTACTAATTTGAAAAATGGATCTTCAATCATTGTTAGAGTCAATGATCGCGGACCTTTTATGAAAGACAGAATCATTGATTTATCAAGGCAAGCTGCGGCAATACTGGGGTATGTAGATAGGGGAGTCGCAGATGTTAAAGTAGAATATATTGCTGAAGCACCCATTGGCTACTACGATGGTGCATATTTAATGGCCTCTTATACTCCTGGAAATGCTGCCCCATATTCATTAGCGTCGGAAAATATTTCGAAAAAAAGAGAAACTGTTTTGTTAAAAGATCAGCGCAATACAGGAAACAAAGAAGAATTAGCTAAAGTAACTGCTGTTGAACAGGAACAACGTAATAAAACTGTTGCAGTTAAATTGCCAGAAATTGGTCCTATCATGGTTGATAAGCCGATGCCATTCGATCAAGTTGCTTCTATAAATAAGCTAAACAAAAAAACAAAGGTCAATTGGTTACAACTGTTTTAAGAAAAAATGCGTTGATTTTTTATCTATATAATTTTCTAGTACAAAAGATAATAACTTACAGGTTTAGTGTAGGGGTTTCATCTTAAAGCGCGACTTTTTTCTGTAATAGCTTTTGCTAGATGAAGATAGATTATTGTATCGGCTCTGTTTGTGTAATCTCCAAAACAACTGCACAATCAATTTGAGAGGAATAAAAAGCTTAACAAGTAGAAAAATATTTTCTTTTGATTCGTCTTTGCATCTTTCTGAAGTATCCACGGTAATATCTGATGAAGAGATTATGCGTGCCCTCATGCTTTTGTTTATCATGTTCTTTAATGGAGTAAGTCCCTTCACGAAAAACAGATCCTCTCAAACAAAATACACTTACATTGCTAATTCACGTACTTATTTAAAAGAAACATACTTCAACACACTACAAGCCTATTTACGATAGCGCCCTGTGAATGGTATGACTGTAACGCCTTTAGACATCACTATCGTTATGCTCATGCGACATGAACTGCCACCATCATACGCTTTGCAAGCCTCCCATATTTTGTGCGATAATTCTTAACACTTGAGAGGTTGATAAGAAGTATTTTTACTCTCTTTTTTTAATAAATTTTATCCATATACGAATCCTCCTTATGATGCGTAATCAAGCGATTTGATTGAATTCAATATGAGAAGAAATATAACGAAATAATCTTACAGTATTTTGAATCAGACATGGAATATTATAATTTATGATAATAAATTCATGTACTACCAATATAAAACAACAAATAAAAAATCTTTTTGTCTCTCATAATTTAAAATATTAAACTTAACCTAGGTGGAAGAGAAAAAGTGCATCATAATAAAAATAAAATCTTTTCTTGATTATCAATAATTCCCCAATTTGCAGAAATAAAAAAGTTTTTTCCTATATAAGATTCTTTATGTTGATCTTTGGGATGGGAGGAGCAGCTATGTATATAATATTAAGGATCTTATTGACCTTATGGGGGATATTGGCATTTGACCCGCGAGGGAGAGCAGAAGATTTTCAAATTTCTGCATCACAATTGTTGTTACTTGATGATGATACAGGGACAATACTTTATGAAAAACAAAGTGACATTCCCTTTTTTCCTGCTTCATTAGCAAAATTGATGACAGTGGAAGTCGTATTTCATCATTTAAAGGAGGGATTATTAAAGAGTACGCAGAAATTCAAGGTCAGTGAAAATGCTTGGCGCAAAGGTGGAGCACCTTCCGGTACAACCACTATGTTTGCAAAGATAAAGACAGAAATCAGTGTTTCTGATCTTTTACGTGGTTTAATTATTATGAATGGAAATGATGCTGCTATTATTCTTGCTGAAGGAATATCAGGAGATGAGGCTCATTTTGCAAAACTGATGAATCAGCGCGCAAAAATAATCGGGTTATCTCAGAGTCATTTTGTTAATGCAACAGGGCTACCCGAAGAGGGACAGTTTGTAACCGTGCGTGATATGATTATATTAGCACGTCATATTGTTCAGGAATATCCGGATTATTATGCACTTTATCGTGAGCCTTATTTTACATGGAATAATATTTTTCAACGTAATAAAAACCCTCTTGTTTCTAAGGAACTTGGTGTAGAAGGATTTGGTTTTGGCTACAGCGGAAAAGAAGGTTTTTCAATGGTTGCCACCATTTCTAAAAATCATCGACGTCTTTTTTTAGCAATCAATGGTTTGCAAGATGGTAAAAAATATACAAAAGAAATAGAACGCATTCTTCAATGGGGAATGACGGCATTTGATCTCAAAACGGTTTTCACAAAAGAAGAAACGGTTGGTCGTGCTTCTGTTTATGGTGGTAAGAAAAACTTTGTTCCACTTATTGTTAAAAGACCAATAAGTTTTATGCTTTCGAATGAAAAAAAAGTAAATGTTAAAGCAAAAATTAAATATCATGGTCCATTGAAAGCTCCCATCGTGTTAGGGCAATCAGTTGGCGTTATTCAAATTTTAGAAGATAAAAAGGTTGTTCTGGAAAAACCAGTTTTTGCCGGAATGAATGTTCAGGAAGGAAGTTTCTTTGCAAAAGTAAAAAATGCATTCTATGAAATAACAATTGGATGGTTACGGAAATATTTGTAGTTACGCGCTAATAAGGTTAAGGTCATACGTGTCAGGTTATTTTATTACATTCGAAGGAGGGGACGGGGTAGGAAAAACGGTGCAGATTTCTTTACTTGCTGAGTCTCTCTCACGCCAAGGTTATAATGTTGTCACAACACGAGAACCAGGAGGAACGCCAGGAGCAGAAGCAATCCGGCATATTTTGTTGTCGGGGCAGGCGCAACAGTATGGACCGTTGATTGAAGCTGTTTTGTTTACAGCCGCACGTGTCGACCATGTGACCGAGGTTATTGCGCCTTCTTTGCAAAAAGGTAAAATCGTTTTATGTGACCGCTTTCTTGATTCTACACGCGTTTATCAAGGACTTAATGACACAGTCAACTCTTCTCTTCTTGCTGTTTTAGAGTGTATTGCGCTCAACGGTGTCTTGCCTCATTTAACATTTTTATTAGATATGCCAGCAATCTGTGGTATGAAGCGAGCAAATTTACGAAGAAAAAGAACAGAAGAAATTGATTATTTTGAAAAAGATCAGTTGGAAATTCAAGAACAAAGGCGTCAAGCTTTTCTTCAATTGGCCAAGCGGGAACCTCACAGATTTCGAGTCATTGATGCCACTGGCTCAGTGGAAGCTATTGCACATCAAATAAAAAATATTTGTCATCAGGCATTGTTGGATCAGTTTTCATGAGTAATGTAAATATCTTACGCCAATATGATGATATTGATACAATTTTATCACCATCCCAGAATAATGTTGTCTTTGGTCATGAGGATGTTCGTCATTTTTTGACACAAATGCTTAAAGAAGAGCGTTTGCACCATGCATTATTATTTGAAGGAGAATATGGGATTGGAAAGGCTACATTAGCCTTTCATCTTGCTTGGAACATTTTAAGTTCTCAACAGGGTGCTTTCTTGAAACCCGATCCTTATTCTACTCCATGGCGCCAAATTACACAAGGAAGTCACCCTGGTCTTTTGTATATTTCACGCCGATTTGATGTGAAAACGCAAAAGTTTAAAACCGGAATACTCGTTGATGATATTCGTGATATTATGCATTTTTTAAGCCGAACACCGCAAGATAATGGATGGCGTATTGTTATTGTTGATTCTGCAGATGATATGAATAGAAATGCAGCAAATGCAATTCTCAAAATACTTGAAGAACCACCTACAAAAACGTTATTTGTTATTATCACGCATTCTTCAGGAAAATTGCTTCCAACAATCCATTCACGGTGTCAAAAAATTTCTTTTCGTCCGTTGAATAACGATGAAATGAAAAAAGTTATTACACATATTTTCGCCAATCAGGATTTACCTGATGAGAAAACAATTGAAATGATTATTAAAAAATCTAAAGGAAGTCCTCGAAAAGCCGCTTTACTTATTTGCCATGGCGGTCTTGAAATTATTAAAACAATCGATACTCTCTTAGAGAAACCTGTTTGTAACGCAACGATTGTACATACTCTTGCACAAACACTTTCATCTGTTTCTTCTACATTCCCATTTCAACAATTTTGTGATGAAATTCTTAATAAAATTCAAAAAAAAGCTATCATGTTCGTTGAAAAGGGAGACTTATTTCTCTCAAAAAAATATGCAGAAAAATGGCAAGAGATTCATCAAGAAATAGAGGACATACAACTGTTTAATCTCGATAAAAAGCAGTTTGTTATTAACTTACTTTTTAAAGTTCATAAGATTATTCATGAGGATTAGTTTTTCCGTGACAATGTGATGAACAGACGTTATGTCATTATATCTTTTATTGATGGCGTTTTAAAACGAGTATGACATGCGTGACACATATTACATAACAACTCCCATTTTTTATCCTAATGGTGCTCCACATATTGGACATGCCTATAGTGCAATTGCAAGCGATGTCTTAGCCCGCTTTCAACGATTAAACGGAAAAAATGTATTTTTTCTTTCTGGTACAGATGAGCATGGTCTAAAGATGCAACAAACCGCAGCAGCATTAGGCATGACGCCTCAGCAACTTGCAGATCGTAATAGTGCTGTGTTTCAAAAAATGCTTGCAGTATTAAATTGTTCTAACGATGATTTTATCCGTACGACAGAAGAACGCCATTATCAAGCTTGTCAAGAAATTTGGAAAAAGATGGAAGCAAATGGCGATATTTATCTCGGTCGTTATACGGGGTGGTATTCGGTTCGCCAAGAAGCCTATTATGAAGAAAAAGATACGGAAATTGGACCAGACAATATCCGTCGTGAGAAGGAATTAGGCTCTCCAGTTGAATGGAATGAAGAAGAAAGTTATTTTTTTAGACTTTCTCATTATGAAAAGCCTCTTCTTGAATATTATGAAAAACATCCTGATTTTATTGCCCCATTTGAGCGGCGTAATGAAATTATAAGTTTTATCAAATCAGGTTTAAAAGACATCTCTATTTCACGCGCAAGTTTTAATTGGGGAATTGCTGTTCCTGAGAATCCAAAGCACGTGATGTATGTCTGGGTTGATGCGCTTACAAATTATCTATCAGCAATTGGTTTTTTCAATGAAAATTCAAAAAAACGTGATTTTTGGCCTGCAAATACGCATATTATTGGTAAGGATATTATTCGTTTTCATGCCATCTATTGGCCGGCATTTTTAATGTCTGCTGGAATTGAATTGCCTAAAAATATTTTTGCACATGGTTTTTTACTTAATCGTGGTGCAAAAATGTCAAAATCTGTTGGAAATGTCGTTGATCCTTTTGAAATGGTTGATCGTTATGGTCTTGATCAGGTCCGTTATTTTCTTCTCCGTGAAGTGCCCTTTGGACAAGATGGTAGTTATAGCCATGAAAGCCTTGTAAACCGTATTAATGCTGATCTTGCTAATGATCTTGGTAATTTAGCACAGCGCTCCTTGTCTATGATTGCCAAAAATTGTGATGCAAAAGTCCCGAAACCAACTTCATTTTTAGCTCAAGATAAACAACTTTTAGAACAATCTCTTCAAGTGCTTGAAACTGTACACCAAGCTATGTCTTCTTATAGTATGCATTTAGCACTTTCAGCTATTTTTTCAATTGTAGCAGATGCCAATCGCTATTTTGCCAACGAACAACCTTGGAGTTTACGTAAAAATGATCGAGAGAGATTTTCTACAGTTCTTTATGTAACTGTAGAAATCTTGCGGAGAATAGGAATTATGCTTTTGCCTTTCATACCCCAATCAGCAGCGAAACTTCTTGATAGCCTTGCGGTTGCTGAAAATGATCGGTTATTGTATCATATAAGTCATTCAGAAATTCAAGAAGGGCTTGATCTTCCACCACCAGAACCAATTTTTCCTCGTTATATCTTGAAGAAAGAAGACACTCATCATGTTGATTGATACACATTGTCATCTTGATTTTGAAGATTTTTCACAAGATTTGGATAATGTTATCCAACGGGCTTTAGATGCTGACGTTAAACGTATGATAACAATTTCAACCCATGTTCATAAGTTAGATAAGCTGTTAGCCATTGCACAAAGCTATGATCAAGTCTTTTGTTCCGTTGGAACACACCCCAATCATGCGCATGAAGAACAAAACATTAAAGCTGAAGAGCTTATACAGCTCTCGAATCACCCTAAAATTGTTGCGTTTGGGGAAGGGGGGCTTGATTACCATTATGATTATTCTACACCAGAAGAGCAAAAGAAAGTTTTTCAAGAACATATCATTGCTTCTCGAGAAACACAGCTTCCTCTTGTTATACATTCACGCAATGCCGATATCGATATGGAGAAAATATTACGTGAACAGACAAAAGAAGGAGCTTTTCCTTTTATCCTTCATTGTTATTCGTCTGGAATGCAACTTGCTCGTGCTGGAATTGAACTTGGTGGATATATTTCTTTTTCAGGTATTCTTACTTTTAAAAATGCACTTGAAATCCGTGAAATAGCAAAAATTGTGCCCCATGAGCATTTGTTAGTAGAAACAGATGCTCCATTCTTAGCACCTATTCCCCATCGGGGAAAAACAAATGAACCATCTTTTGTATGCTATACAGCAGCTATTTTGGCTGAAACAATTGGCTTAAGCATTGAAGAAACAGCTCAAATAACAACGCGTAATGCTTTTCGTTTATTTAGTAAAATGAAATAAGGCAAAAGATATGTGTGATCAATACCGATTTACAATATTAGGTTGTGGTCCTTCTCCAGGAGTACCACGACCCAATGGTGATTGGGGAACATGTGATCCGAATAACCCTAAAAATAAACGCTACAGAAGTTCTTTATTAGTTGAACGTATTAAACCTTCAGGAGACAAAACAACGATCGTTATTGATACAGGTCCAGATTTTCGCTCACAAATGATTGATGCGCGTGTAAGCCATCTTGATGCTGCTCTTTACACACATTCTCATGCAGACCATATCCACGGTATTGATGATTTACGCAGCTATGCACTTGCACAAAAATGTTTAATAGATATCTATGCCGACAGAGTTACACTAGAACATCTTAAAAGTGCTTTCGGATATTGTTTTCAAACACCAAAAGATTCATCTTATTCTCCCATTTTAAAAGAGCATCTTATCAATGAAGATAGCCAATTTATTATTCAGGGGCAGGGCGGAGCAATAAGCGTCAATACACATTTACAACACCACGGAAATATTCATTCCTTAGGTTTCCGGATTGGGAATGTTGCCTATTGTACGGATGTTAGTGAATTTCCTGAAAAAACTTTATCCAAATTAATGGATTTGGATGTTCTCATCATTGAAGCTCTTCAATTTAAACCTCATCCGAGTCATTTCTCTGTTGATCAAGCATTACAATGGATAGAATATTTAAAGCCAAAACAAGCAATACTCACACATATGGATAGATCGCTGGATTACAACAAGGTTGTAAATTATGTTCCATCCTATGTAAAACCTGCATATCAAGGTCTTACTTTTGAAACAGATGCGTAAGCTTATTATGCGCAATATTTTAAGTTAAATAAAATACTTTTACATTTATCCTTTATTTTATTTCAATTTTGACATATGTAGTGCTTTTTTATGTCGAAAATGAGGCTTTTATGTATAAGAATTTTAAGCGGGGTGTATGTATTGTGGTTTTAGCGGTTTCCTTGACAGCATGTGGAGGGCGGTTAGAAAAAAATATTTCAACAACAACAATACATGATGGATCAATGAGTTGTGCCGATATTCAACGGGAGTTTTTTGCTAATAAACGTCAGATTAATGATACAATTGCAGAGCGTTCTAAAGCAAGAAATAAAAACGTGGCTTTAGCAGCAGCAAGTGTTGTATTTGTACCTGCTTTGTTTTTTATGGATGTAAAATCAAACGAAAGTAATGAAATTTCAGCGTTAAATAATCGTAATGCTGTTTTGAGTGATCTTGCACGTATAAAACGTTGTAAAATAGTACAGTAATTTTTATTATTTATACGATGTAATTTCATTACAACTATTTTGGTCTTTGAGGAATATATCCTTAAAGACCAAATATTTTAATGTGCTGTTCAATTATTATCGCCATTTCTATAATTTAGTTTTAAAAGTGAATGTGCGATTATAAACATGATTTATATTTTAAAGGAGGCTTCCTTCCTTGTTTTTCTGTATCCTATTATCGCATAATATATATTATGGAACTTTATGGAAAGAGTATATCTAGCATTAGCGCTTTGAGGAACGTATGTTGGAAAACTGTGGTGAGCTACTTTGAAAAACTTTATGACCTTATGACCTTATGACCTTTTAAGTTAAGTAAGATTGAAAATTGATCCTGTTATCTTGGCTCGAAAATTTCAATCACGATGTTTTTTTATTTTTTACTCTTTTTAAAAAAAACATCACAATTTGTAGTATTATAAAAACTAAAAATAATATTCCATGAAATAATGGTACAAATGGCTGATAAATAAAATCGGAATAATATATTGTTATTGCTTCAATCAATGCTGCAATACACCACACAATGATACCCCATAGTGAATGCATCCAAAGTCCAACTAAGGCAATAGGATAGAGAATAGCCAATATAGCTGATGCAAATTGCCACTGCCAAGGCATAAGATCAAAACGCCATAGAATACCTGGAAAAACACCAACAAGACGTATCCAATAACAAATACCTAGGACTAAACAAATAAGTGCCAAAAACCGTAAATAACAGTTATAGATTAAATTAATTTTTGAAATCCGTTTGTGAGAATTATTTTTCACAATAATAACTCTTGCTCAACAGGTTGGAAGTAAGAATCCACCATTTCATCTGTCACATTTGAAAGTTTATCTGGCTGCCATTGAGGTTTTTTATCCTTATCGATTAACATAGCACGTATACCTTCATGAAAATCATGTGAATTAATCATATGATGTGCAATGCGATTTTCAATTTTCATACAATCTTCCAACGTCCGAGATGAATTTTGTTTCATTTGTTTCCAGATAACTTTTAAACTTATCGGAGAACGTGATAGTAAAATATCATAACATTCTTTAGCAAATAGAACACCTTCATTACCTTTTTTATGTAGCAACTCAAGACATTCTTCTAAGGTATGGGCACTAAAACAAGTGTTAATAATACAACGTATTTCATGACTCGTTTCATAATCTTTTGTAATTGCTCGCTCGTTTAAAGCTAAAGTAGGATCTCCTTGCTCAATAACAGCTTTTCTAATCATATCGAATTCAATTTCAGCAACGGCATGTGTTGCCAATCCTAAATTTAAGCAATCTCCCCACTTTATGCGTGCGCCCGTTAATGCAAGATAGATGCCAAAATGATTAGAAAGAGATGGTAAGAAAAAACTTGCACCGACATCTGGAAAAAATCCAATCGCACCTTCTGGCATAGCAAAAACAGTATTTTCTGTAACAATTCGATGCGAACCATAGAGAGAAATACCTACCCCTCCTCCCATCCAAATACCGTTTAAGAAAGAAATGTAGGGCTTTGAAAAACGTTTGATATAAGCATTTAAACTATATTCATCACTAAAATATTGACAAGCAGTGGCACTTTTTCCCATATGATAGATTTCTACAACATCTCCACCAGCACAAAAAGCGCGCCCCTCCCCTTCAATTAAGACACAAGAAACATCATCATCTGTTTCCCATGTCATGAGAGCTTTTTTTAAAGCTGAAACCATTCGTTGATTAAGAGCGTTTAATGCTGAAGGGCGTGTGAGCTTTATAATACCGGCACGCCCTTCTTTCGTAAAAGAAATATCATCATCTGCTCCAAAATCAATTTGCATCTTACACCCTTCTTCAAACAACTATTTTATTGTTTTTTTTATATTTTTTGCCCCAAGCTGAGGAAATATTTGCATGATTGCGCCAATACAATATATATAAATTCCTGTTACTGAAATTCCTATTTTAACCCAATAGGGAGCCTCTAGTTGATAAAAGAATGCAGAAACACCAAAAAAACACCATAAGAGAAAAATTGGAAAATTAATTCTACGTAAACGAAGTACTCTTACTGGATGGATAAAATAAATTGGCAAAAAAGATATAATCGCCGATAAAACAATAATGATAAAAGTAATCCACTCTCCTGGTCTTACGACAAAAAGCGTAAAAATCATCATATTCCAAACAACAGGAAATCCTTTAAAAAAGTTTTCTTTGGTTTTCATACGAGTATCTGCATAATAAATAGCAGATGAAATAACAATAATTGCACTCAATGAAAACGATAACCCTACCCCCATAAAACCACTTTGATAGAGTGCAAAAGCAGGAATTAAGACATAAGTCACGTAATCAATAATATTATCTAACAGCTCTCCAGACCATGTTGGAAGAACGTATTTAACATCAAGTTTGCGTGCAATTGGTCCATCTATACCATCAACAAGAAGTGCAAGCCCAAGCCAACAGAACATAGCTGTCCATTCTTTTCGAGAGGCTGATATAAGAGAAAGAAACGCTAAGAATGATCCCGAAGCTGTTAGTAAATGAACAGAAAAAGCCTTTGCTTGTGGCATTGTTACTTTTTTATGGCGTAATAAGTTTGCATTTGTTTTGATTTTCTTTGTTAGTTTACGTTTCAAGGTTTTCTTATCCTCGTTTTTAAAGTCTTCAACCATCTATCAATACGCCATTTCTTACCGATGATATAACTCAGCATTTAAAAAAATCATAAAAAGGTTACTTTTTTATATCGCGTTATTTATTACATACTATAATAGGAGAGGTTCATATAATAAAAAGAGAGTGATTATTTGGAAATATTAAAATATTTTTTCAATGGATAAAGGTTCAAATTGTTGTGATATTTGAAAAGAAAGAACATAAAGATATTGCTGTTATTGGTGCAGGTCCTGTCGGAATGTTAGCCGCACTGAGTCTTGCACATGAGGGGCTTTCTGTTTTTCTTGTTGGCCCCCCTGCTCACACAGATGAGTTGCGAACAACTGCTCTTATGATGCCTGCAATACGCACGCTTCAAAAACTCAATATTTGGAATAATATTCAAAAACATGCTGCTGCTTTATCTTATATGAGAATTGTAGATATAACTTCTAGAATTGTGCATGCTCCTACGGTGCATTTTTCTTCTGCTGAAATTGGTGAAAAAGCTTTTGGCTATAATATACCTAATGTAAAATTGAACAGTGCTTTAGTTGATGCGGTTACACGTACGCCTAATATTACAAGATTTGTTTCTGCAGCCAAATCTTTTCATCATACAAAAGACCATGTATGTATTACTCTTGTTGATCGTAGAGTCATTCAAGCACCACTTGTTGTTGCAGCTGATGGACGTCACTCTCTTACACGTGCCGCAGCAGGGATAAGTGTCAAACAGTGGAATTATCCACAAAAAGCACTTGTTCTCAACTTTTCTCATGAGTTTTCTCATCAAAATACATCAACCGAATTTCATACAGAACATGGTCCATTTACACAGGTTCCTCTACCAGGGCGAAGATCTAGTCTTGTATGGGTCGTTCGTCCTTCTCGTGCTGAGGAATTATTGAATATAGAACCAAAAGAAATTGCAAAAATGATCGAAAACCAAATGCAATCAATGCTTGGAAAGCTAAGCTTAGAAACATCAATTCAAGTATGGCCGCTTTCAGGACTTCTTTCTCATCATTTTGCTGCTAATCGAACAATTTTAGTGGGTGAAGCCGCTCATGTTTTTCCCCCTATTGGGGCACAGGGATTGAATTTAGGGTTTCGTGATATCCAAACTTTGATTGATATTTTACCCAACAAAATATCCAATTCTAACTCTGAAATGATTGTTGCGCATTATAACAAATGCCGCAAACCAGATATATTAATCCGCAGTGGAGCTGTTCATACACTTAACTCTGCTCTACTTTCTCACATGTTGCCTGTTCATATGATACGAAGCGTTGGGCTTGGTTTGTTACATAGTTTCTCACCATTACGTAATTTATTTATGCGCGAAGGAATGTATCCCGGTTATGGATTCAAGGAAATTATGCAAATATTTCCAACAAAATCATCTAAACAGCTCTACTGAGTAATAATGGATAATAACGTAAACTAAACAAATAATAATAAGTTCATAAGGTATCAATAACCAAAGAAATAATTATTTTAATAATGTGTTCTGAACGTAAATTTATTCAGTAAAAACACAATATTCTAATATACATTTTCTTATATAAATATTTAAGAATGTTTTAGAATTTTGTCTTATGCATAACTAAAAGGAATTTTTTAATTTTTTTAAGAATTAATATAATTCAGAGTATCTATAACAGTTTTTGTAAAAAAATATAATAGAGTATTCATTTTATTAATTTACGTACTTGTTTTAAGGTAACATCTTGAACCTAAACTTGTTTCACAATGACACCCCGTTAGTGGTATAACTAGAAAACTATTAAATATTATCATTTTTATGCTTATAAAGAGATAAGCTGGCGCCATTATTATATTTATCATCCTCTAATATTTAACCCCCCTTATATTTGGGAGTCTTTCTAAGAGGTATTATTTATTCCTTTTACCATAAGCCAGCTCCTTTTATGATGTATGAATGATCTTAACTGATTCAGAATAAAACAGATTTGAAATGGAAGAATTATACGATTTTTGCGATGCTTATTTAATATATAAAACAATGAGTCACCATTATAAATCTATGTGTTATCAATGAGCAATAATAAGCGATATAATCGCTCTATTGTTTAATATTGCATTTTGAATCATATCTATTACTGATGTGGAAAATATTTTTGTTCTTTTTAATAAAACATGTATAAGTCATATTAATATAAATCATTTTTTTATTAAAAATTATTATATATATTTAGCATACTGATATGAAATATAAAAAACTTAATTATAGACTACAGATGAAATTGTAACGATATCTTGCTAAATCATATCTGTTAAATTTTGCACTATAAAGCAAATAAAAAATAATAATGTTTTGAAATAGTTATTTATAACATTAATTTTAACAAGAAAATAAATAATAAAAAACATTTTTATTTAATCAATAGATTTTCAAAATTTTTTATCATTAAGTATAATATTAAAAATAAAATCATCTTGGGAACTTGTTAGTAACACAGAGGTTAATGAAGTGTTGTTTCAACAAATGGTGACAAGATGAAACTAAACAAATTTTTGAAATTAAGTATTTTTTTTATAATGATTGTATGTGTCTCGTTGACAGTCACTACTTCAATCAGTGAAGTTTTTCATCTTCCTTATTGTCAAACCTTTACCTATAGCTCTACTCAAAATGTCACTAAAATAGGTCAAAACTCATTTACTGCTTCACAAGTTAAAAATTGTCTTATGCAAAACGGTTTTGAGAATATTAAACGGTTACGTCTAGATGACAAAGGCATCTGGCGTGCTTTAGTAAAATTTAAAAAGTCACATTTTTTCGTATCTGTTGACTATTCAGGAACAGTTAGCATTCAAAATGAAAGAAAAAAATATGATTGATTTTAAAACTTACAGCAACGTTTCTTTTCATAGCTGTAAGAAAAAAAAATTAAAAAAGTACTGCCATTCTATTAAAGAATTTGCTTTTATTGGCGGTTTAAATGGTAGCATATCAGGAGCTATCGCAGCAACTCTTGCAGCTTATGGTTATATTGCTCTTCCAGGATTTGGTCCAGTTATCGCAATGGGTATAGGAGTAGCACTTTCTGTTGGGATGATAATAGGAGCACTGATAGGATCAGGAATGGGAGGGAGTGTCGGTATATGCTGTATTTTATGGGAAATTTATATGGATCATAATAATTCTTTCTCTTATAAATTTCATAATGAATAGAATTTTTTCGTTATTTTTTCTATGAAAAACAATTAAATCATCAACAAATTATATGCTCTGTTTTTTGATAAAATAATTATCTATTATAAATGAAATAATATCTAACTTATTAAAATTGCTTTATTACACCTCAAAAAGTAGCTTTTTTAAAGCATCTCTTGAAGAAATGTAAGCGAGATATAATTATCAATATATGAAAGCTATATTTTTTATAGATCAAAAAATGAGAGTTATGTTCAGAACTTATATAATTTATTTGCTCTTTCTAAGAACTAATATTTCTATGTAAATTATTTTACTTAAATTTAAGAAACTTATAAATATTTTTATAGATAAAATTTATTTAAAGATAAGTATAAAGGTATTTTATGAAAAAAATATTATTATCATTATTGGTTTTTATGGCATTTTTAATTCATAAAAATTCTGCATTAGCACTATCAACACAAGTAAATATTTATAAACTAGAAAATAATAATTCAAAAAAGGCTATTGGTAGCATTAAAATTGAAGAAACCACATACGGTTTGATTTTCATCCCTAATTTATCTACTTTATCAGAAGGGATGCATGGTTTTCATGTGCATGTAAATCCTTCATGTGATACAAAAGAGGGTGTCATTGGTGGAAGCGCAGGTGGACATTATGATCCGGAACATACCGGAAAACATTTAGGACCTTATAATGTCAATGGTCATCTTGGTGATTTACCAGCACTTTATGTTGATAAGCAAGGATATGCCACGATGAGCGTTCTTGCTCCACGATTAAAAAAAATCTCTGAAATTAAAGGGCGCTCTTTAGTCATTCATTTAGGGGCAGATAATCAATCAGATAAACCATTACCGCTTGGCGGAGGTGGTGCGCGTTTGGCGTGCGGTATTATTGATAAATAAAGAGAGTATTATGGCAAACTGTGACAGTACACACTCCCTTTACCATAAGATGTGAGAGAAATTTATTTTTTTTAATCTATTGCAAGAAATTGAGTAAACTGTGTGGGTGTTTTATAAAATTAATGTTTTTTTGAATGTTCACTTCGGATAACAAAAAACTTAATAATAATCAAAGCGAACAGCAATGAAAATTAAAGAAATAGTATTATAAATTCTCCATAAAGAAGACTTCAATATGAGGAAGTAATATTTTCAATGCTTGATGTAAAAAAAGAAAAAAGTTGAATTTCACTCTCTACAATAGAAAATTTGTAATAAATTATAATTATTAAGTCTAGTATCTAATGGAATCACGCCCCACGCACAAAATAGAACGGGTCTAAAACAGAATTTTTACTCTTCCCCTACTCAACCCTACTCATGAGATGCACGCAAACAATTTTGATTGATAAAATATCAATATAAGATCGTTTGAAAAGACAGCCCCCTCATTTAAGTTTAAAAAAAGACTAATTATCATTATAAATCAATATGTTATATCAATATAATAAGTCAAATAAAATAGTTAGAATAATTTTTTATCACTCTGAAAAAGAGCTTTTAACCAATAGAGTCTTTTTAAAAATACCCCTCATGGATACATATGATCCCAATCTAGTGGACGCATCTCGCCAGTTTGATAAAATTGACGAATGAGCTTAATATAATCAAGAAAATCTTTGTTTTCTTCCACTAATCTATTAGCAGTATCCCAGTCAATATCACTACGTTCTTTGGCAGGAATTAAGATCTCACTCTCGGAAGAGTTTTCCTTATTGAGTCTTATAAATCCAATTCCATGCAAACTTGAAAGCATTCGAAGCTCTTTTAATGTATCAACCCCTTCAATTTCACTAGCAACTAAATAACTCAAATTAGCCCATGAAGAATTACTAACTGTTTGAAAAAATGCTTTTCGTAAATTTGAACGATTGATGAGAATTTTTACTTCAAAAGACCAAAGCTTCGTTTTTTTATCAAAATATTGCAAAACACAATCTTTGATTTCACGATTCCATTCACTGCTTAAATCTTGCATTCCTACGAGATCTGGATAAAGCCATTTATTTCCGCCTGCACCATGTTTATTACGAGAACATTTCTCATTAATGCGCTTGCTATAAACTGCAAGCTCTGACCATAAAAATTTAGATAATAATGGATAAAGATTATGCTCTTTAACAGAGCTACCTTCTTCTGTTCTACTCTTTGCATTGTCCTCTACTGCATCAATTTCAGCACTATCTGTTTGTTTAGTAAAATAATATTGCCGTGGTCGTCCTTCAGTGATTTTAATTTCTGAATAACGCTTTTGTAACTGAGGGCGTCTTGCTCCTATTTCAGCAACAACTTGCTCCTATTTCAGCAACAATTTGCTGAATAAGGGCTGCATCACTATTAAGAGGAGTAATTATTGCCGTTGAATGCTTTTGTTTTTGACGGCATTTATCTGGATAATTTTCAAATATCCATTGAGCAATTTCTCGAGCTGTAAATTTTGTTGTCGGGTTTTGCTTTAAAAAATTAAAAACAGTGTTTGTTAAATTCAAAGTCATATGTAAAACAATCTACTTTTATCCTCTAGATATTTCATTATATTCAGGCTTTTTAAATAAAAGAACAATAAACTATTTAAGTTTTTTAAAAAAAGCATATTTATAAAATTACCCAATAAAATTAAAATATTTTTTTGAATTTGTGGCTATAAACTCAAAGATCTTTTCACATAAGGAAAGTAAGATTGCACTTTTATCAAAAATTGTAAATGTGCTAAAAACTCCCATAAAAAATCATAATCTTGTGTAACTTTTCTATACATTTTTCCTTTTATTTTAATGTTGTTAGAAAAAATATTAATTTTCTGATTTAAGAAATCCCTAATATTTTTAAATTAATGATGCGATAGTGCAAAAAATTAAAAATAATTATTCAAACATTTGATTGGACCTCACATCCGTCAATTAAAAAACTTATGTATTTTATTTTTGAAACGAAAAGTTATGAGCTCTCAAGTATAGATTCTGCAATGGTAAACTCTGCACATAAACCTTCAAAACTACTATTTGCTTTAATAGCATCATGGGGAATAAGAACATAATACCATTTTTTACCGCCATAAGTAGCCGCATAGCGCGTTGCATGACAACACCATTGAACTGCAGCTTCTCTCTTTTTTAAAACAATAGGATTTTGCATTTCAGAGGCTTTTTTAGGCTCACAAAGATACTTGACATCCTTCGTTTCTACAACAAAGTCCGGTTCATAAGTTGATCCTTTATCATATTCTATTCTGAAAAACCCCCGAGCAGGTTTCATCCATTTCAATACTTGTGCATCATCCTCTAATATCTGAGCAAATCGTAACTCGCCTTCTACTGAATCAAACTTTTGTAAAGGATAACAGCATTTTCTAAAGCCGCTGAATACAAGTTTCTTAATATCGCTTTTAATGGCAGGAATATTACGAAAATCAAGAGGAGATGTCCCTTGCGGTAACACATAATGGATAGGCGATAAAGTTGTAAAACCCCGTGTCACTTTAACCTCATAATCTTTTTGCGTTTCCCATTGATGCTCTCTTAATTGCGCAACAATAAAACTAGTAAGCTTATGCTGATAGTGAATTAATACGTTCTCAACGGCTGCATCATTGGGTAAATAAGATCGGAAATGTTCTACTATCTGACCTGCTAATTTTCGTAATAAGAGCGTATGGTTATCATAATCGACAAAGTCATTATCAATCAAACCACGAATGATGTAATTTTCGAGATAAGGCTCTTTGACATATTCATTCTTAGATGTGAGAAAAATGCTTTTATGGGTACGCAATTCTCGAATTAAAAGTTCTTTACTAACAGATTGCAAATTTAAGTTTTCTAAATTTTCCAAATCAAAATCAGAAAAACCATAAGTAACCTCACGCGAAGGAATGAGTACAATATTGGGAATATCTATCATCAATTCTGCTAATTTTTTTGTCAAAATTGTAACCACTCTTGATACAAGAGACTTTTGTGATGAAGGCTTAATATTCATAACTTTATTAGCAATTTTTTCTTGTATCGGTGCAGAATAAAGCATTTGAGAACTTGGCAATTTATCATTCTCTTTGATAAGATCCCACGCGATCGCTGCAATATCTTGCTCTTCAGGCGTTAATGTAGGAGAATCTGTATTACGTAATATAATACCTTGTAAATCAGATGCTCCATTTATATCGGAATTGCGTGTTACCATCGTTTGCATCAATAAAGCTTCTACTTGACATGGAACCGTCACAATATCTGACTTTTCAGAGGGTACATCCCCCCCTCTTCCAATCTCAATATGCTTTTTTATAATTGAGTTTGGATCGTTTGCACGATCAATAATATCTTGAAAACGATCATGCGCAATAATTGTTAAACGATCAATAGCTTCCACGCCTGTTCTATACCCATAAGGCAAACGCAATCCGCGCCCAATTGTTTGCTCTGTTAAAATTTCTGAAGCCGATGCACGCAACGGTACAATAGTATAGAGATTAGTAACATCCCACCCCTCCTTTAATTTATTAACGTGAATAACAATTTCTGTTGGCTCATGAGGATCCTCAATCGCAATAAGTTTTTGAATATTTTGATCTTCTTCTATATTTGACTGTTTTGTATGAATCTCTAAAACTTTTCCCTTATAAGCCCCTGCGAAAAATTCATCTGATTCCAATAAATTCCGTAGTTTTTGTGCATGATTTGTATCTTGAGCAACAACTAAAATAAAAGGCTTAACGAACTTTTTGTTATAATCTTTTGCATAGACAATTAAATCTGCTTTCACATTTTCATGGGCATGAATTGCATCTTGTAATTTGATATGTTCTAATTGCTCAGATGTATAATTTTGAGGTTGAAAATCTTTACGTGTAGCAACAGCAGGTTCTTTTACAAAACCATCCCTCATAGCCTCTGCAAGTGAATAACTATAGACAACATTTTTAAAATCTACGGGTTTTGCACCTATTGTTTTTGGTGTTGCTGTAAGCTCTATTCCTAAAACAGGCTTTAACTCATTAATTGCTGCTGCACCAGCAGAAGCACGATAACGATGTGCTTCATCCATTAACAAAACTAAATCAGGAAGATTTGCGAGATAATCAAAATAACTTTCGCCAATCGTCTCTTGTAAGCGTTTAATCCTCGGAATACTAGATTTTAGTGCGCCTTTTTTATTATCTGTTGTATTAATTTTAGAAATATTAAAAATATTGATAAAGGCCGTATCTCTATTCTCAAACAAACACTTTTGTCCTTGAAAAGGGTGTTCATCAGCACGAATACCTTTACCACTTTCATAATCTTCACCTGTAATAATAACGGGTCTATTGGCAATAAATTCACTCATTCCACTGAAAACATACTTCGAACTTTGGGGACTAAAATCCTGTTTTAACTTTTCATAAATAGTCAAATTTGGCGCTAAAACAAAAAAATGGCGACTGCGACCTGTTAAATAAAGATAGCTGATAAAAGCACCCATCAGTCGCGTTTTCCCAACACCCGTTGCTAAGGCAAAACAAAAAGAGGGAAAGTTTCGTTCAAAATCTTGTACAGAAGGATAAAGATTTTTTACCACTTCTAACTCTGCAACCAAATCAGCATTTTTAGAAAGTTCTATATTTTCTAAGATTTTTACCAAAATATTTAAAGATTCACGTTGAGGATCACGTAACGATAAGCGAGCAGAAATCCTTTTTTCAACAGTGTTCATAAAAAACTCCGCTTTTTATATATTATTCAAATAGATCTAATTCTGCTTGCGCAATATCTTTATTTTTGTTGTTTTCTTTTACCACAATCACTGGTTCAAGATTGTCCACATTTAAACTATAATCATCCTTTCCCCATTCGCATTTTTCTAATACTGCACGGGGGATTTTAGTGAGTGTCAGATTTTCAAAGGATGCTGATTTTGTATCAAAGGCTGTACCACAAATCAGCAACGTGCGATGAGAGCCTACCTCTTCACTTATCATACGGAGTTGTTCATGGGTCATAGCGCTTGTTGTGACATAAATATAATCTGTTTCGGTTGAATACCCTTGCATCCAATAATGATTTTCATCAGGTGCGTAGGTAAATCCCATATGCTTGCACATTGCTTCTGAAAGCATCGCAGCATTATATTCGCGACTAATAATCCATTGTCCCCATGGATCTTTTTGTAACAGAGAAGGTGCAAGGCGATAATAGCGAAATCCACCGCCACCTTGCCAATTAACATTTTTGGAAATTCCCCCTTGATCAGTTCCATCAATCACTTGTTTTAAACGAGGGATAATATGGGTATGACAATGTTCACCAAGTTCAACCATAATCCACTTTCTTCCCATTTTATGAGCAACAGCACCGGTTGTGCCAGAACCAGCAAAAGAATCCAGTACAAGATCACCGGGATTAGTGGCAAGTTGAATAATGCGTTCCATTAAACGCTCAGGTTTGGGAGTTGTAAAGACACTATCAGAATTAAAAACTTTGACTTCTCTTTTGGCATCTTGGTTGTGTCCCACTTCTGTATAGGGCCAAATCGTCATACTGGTTATGCCCTGCTTAACCTCAGAAACAAAACGTTTAATCCTTGGCACTCCACCGTTATCTGTTCCAAACCAAATGCGATTATCTTTTAATAATTCAGAGAATTTTTGTTTGCTAACCCGCCAACTCGTTCCAGCAGGAGGCATCACCTTGCGTCCAGAAGGTGTGATGATTTCATAAATATCCTTAGGCGTTACTCTTTTTACGGATAAATCTCCAGATTGCCATAACCCGCGCGGATCATTATCAGGGTTTTTATAGCGCGCATCCATATCGCTTGAACGAGGAAGCAATTGAGGGCGCCAAATCGTTTTATCTTTAGCATAAACCATTATAAAATCATGGTTATCAGAAAGCCACTTTGTATCATTTTGTGGAGCATATTTCTTTTGCCAAATAATGTTGTTGATGAAATTTTGGCGACCAAAAATTTCATCCATCATCACTTTAAGATAGGCTTGTTCATCATCATCAATGGAAATCCAAATACTTCCATCTTCTGCCAGTAAACGATGTAACAATTCTAGCCTGTCTCTCATAAGGCTTAGCCATATGGAATGCTCTAAACCATCTTCATAATGTTCAAAGGCATTGCCTGTATTATAAGGCGGATCGATATAGATACATTTTACCTTCCCCATATATTCTTGTTCAAGCGCTTTGAGAGCGAGCAAATTATCACCAAAAATAAGTTTATTATCAAAAATATCTTGGGAAGATATTTGATGCGAAGCGTGATAAGATTTTTCAAGATCTTCTAATAAGATACGAGGCTCTAGTTTTGGGCGTTTTTCTTTTCCAATCCAGTTAAGTTCTAATTTTTGTTTATTATAACTCATGCGATCGTCCTTAAATTTAAACGCTTATGAAAAGTAAACAGCTTATTCATGAATGGCTAAATTAGAGTCTCTTAACAATACTTTTAGTACCATCCGACAGCAATTTGAGCTTCTTCTGACATACAATCAGGTGTCCATGGTGGATCAAAAGTCATAGTGACTTCAACATAAGAAACCCCTTCAACTGCACTGACTGCATTTTCTACCCACCCAGGCATTTCACCAGCAACAGGACATCCCGGTGCTGTAAGAGTCATTTCAATTTTTACTGAACGATCATCTTCAATATCAATACGATAAATCAGTCCTAGCTCATAAATATCAGCAGGAATCTCTGGGTCATAAACTGTTTTGAGAGCAGCAATAATATCATTCGTCATACGATCAATTTCATCTGCTGGAATTGCTGATATATAAGATTTTTTATTTTCACTTACAGTTTCAACAGATTCTGTAGAATGACGCTCTTCAATTGATTCAGCCATTAAAAAATGTCCTTGTTTCTTTCAATGCTTCTACTAATTGATCTATATCTTCATGAGTGTTATACATGGCTAATGATGCCCGACAAATAGATGTTAGACCAAAGCGCTGTAATAAAGGCTGTGCACAATGGGTTCCAGCGCGTATTGCAACTCCTTTTCTATCAATAAACATAGCGATATCATGGGCGTGAATCCCTTCAATTGTGAACGATATAATAGCTCCTTTATTGGGAGAATGACCATAAATGCGCAATGACTCAACAGTCTTGAGTTTTTCCTGCGCATAAGCTAAAAGGGATCTCTCATAGGCATGAATCGTGCTACGGCCTTTCTCTTGTATATAATCAATAGCCGCAGTTAATCCAATAGCTTCAACAATAGGAGGAGTGCCTGCTTCAAAACGGTAAGGAGGAGCATTATAAAACACCTTATCGGTTGTTACCTCCTCGATCATTTCCCCTCCCCCTTGAAAAGGACGCATTTCTTCTAATCTATCTTCCTTACCATACAAAACACCAATACCGGTGGGACCATAAAGCTTATGACCTGTAAAGACATACCAATCACAATCGAGATCTTGCACATCAACGGTTAAATGTACTGCTCCTTGAGAACCATCAACAAGAACAGGAATAGAATTTTGATGTGCTAGCTTAATAATTTCTTTAACAGGAGGTACAGTTCCTAATATATTAGACATATGCGTTATAGCAACAAGCCGCGTTTTTTCGCTTAAAGCCTTTTGGAAATCTTCAATGTGCAGAACACCATTCTCATCGACAGGAACAAAAATAAGTTTAACACCTTTTTGTTCACGGAGAAAATGCCAAGGAATAATATTTGAATGATGTTCCATGATCGTTAGAACAATCTCATCACCTTCTTTGAGTTTGGGCATAGCCCAACCATAAGCAACAGTATTAATAGCTTCTGTCGCATTTTTTGTAAAAACAATTTCTTCAGCTTTGTGAGCATTTAGAAAAACACGAACGGTTTCACGAGAATTTTCATATGATTGTGTTGCTATATTGGCTAAAAAATACATTCCCCTATGCACATTAGCATAACTATAGTGATAATAATTATTCATTGCATTGAGTACTGACATTGGTTTTTGGGCAGAAGCACTACTATCAAGATATGCTAATCGCTTTCCATAAACTTTATGGTGCAAAAGAGGAAAATCACGCCGAATTTCTTCGACATTATAAGTAAATGTTTGTACGTTATTTTCCATTTTTTCTACCTTAAACATTTTTTTCAAGCCATTTACTAATGATACTCTCCAAAACAATTTGAATATTATCTTGCTTGATGTCATCAATGAGCTCAGAGACAAATCCTTTAATCAAAAGTGCACGAGCCATTTTAAATGGGATACCACGCGCCATAAGATAAAAAAGATAATCATGATTAATATTAGCAACTGTTGCACCATGACCGCATGCAACATCATCAGCAAAAATCTCCAGTTCAGGCTTTGCATTAAATTCTGCATCATCTGAAAGAATAAGGCTATTACAAGCCATGCGTGCATCTGTTTTTTGCGCTTTTTGAGAAACACGTATTATTCCTTGGAAAACACCAACAGCCTTATCTGTAACCACATTGCGTATAATTTCAGTTGAAGTTGATTTTTCTTCTACGTGACGAACAGTCATTGTAAGATCACTATGTGTCTGTCCTGATAATAAATTTATAACACGCAATTGAAAGTCAGATTCTTCTCCCTGTAATTCAATATCGACTTCTTGGCGATTTAGTTGGCTCCCTATATTAATGACATAAAGTGATAACTTCGCTCTTTGATCAAGAACAGCACAAAATCGACCAAATTGCGTAGAATTAAAATCACGATTGCGAATGAGAATCCACGTAACATTACTATCAGCAGCAACATTTAATGAAAATATTGAACTGACAAAGGTATCTTTATCACTGCCAACCTGATGTTCAATAAACATAACTTGACTATTTTTATCAACTTTTATATCCGAAAAAATATGAGATTGTCCCCCCATTTGTATATTTTGTAATTCAATGGGTATATTTAACTTTGTATTTTCAGGGATGTGAAAAAGCCAACCATCTGTAACAAAAGCTGTATTTAACTGTCCAATAAAATCCTCATCAGAAATGTTTTGATTTATCTGTACAGAATTATCTTCTAATGCGTCTGAAAGGCGTTTTACTGTAATATTGTCTACCTTTGACTCTATCGATGTTTTTCCATTGTTTATGGAGAAAACAGCACTTTCTGAAAGCAATGCATCAACCAACTGATTGTCTTGAACTTTTGAAAAGTTGCTAATAGACTTCAGTAAGGTACGCAGATTAGTATAATGCCAGCTTTCCATTTTACGGGAAGGAAGCCGTATTGTTTGAAATTGCTCAATAGCTTTCTTGCGAATTTCCCGTATAGCTTTATCACCAGGTAAATCGTTTACATACTGATTGAAATTACTGAGTATATTTTCTTCAACCGCTAACAAATTCTGCTGTGCATTCATATTCAATAACCTCAAACTGCTTCCCTGATAAGATCAGCATACCCATTTTGCTCTAAATAAATCGCTAAGGATTTATCTCCGCTTTTGATAATTCGTCCTTTATAAAGAACATGTACAGTATCAGGAATGATATAATTAAGCAGCCGTTGATAATGGGTAATCACCAAAAATGAACGTTTTGAATCCCGAAGTTTATTAACACCATCTGCAACAATTTTTAGTGCATCAATATCTAAACCAGAATCCGTTTCATCTAAAATGCAAAGTTTAGGTTCAAGAAGGGCCATTTGTAAAATTTCAGCACGCTTTTTTTCTCCACCTGAAAAACCTACATTTAATGGACGCTTTAGCATATCCATATCTATTTCAAGTTTAGCTGAAACTTCTTTAACATACTTTATAAATTCAGGAATTTTAAGCTCTTCATCACCTCGCGCTTTGCGTTGAGAATTCATCGCAACTTTTAAAAATTCCATCGTTGCCACCCCTGGTATTTCCATTGGATATTGAAATGCAAGAAAAACACCATATGCAGCACGTTCTGCTGGATCCATTTCTAAAAGTGATTGTCCATTATAGAGAATCTCTCCTTCTGTTATTTCATAATCATCACGACCAGCAAGCAAATAAGACAAAGTTGATTTTCCGGCTCCATTTTGTCCCATGATAGCGGCAACTTCTCCATCTTGAACTGTTAAGTTTAAACCACGAATAACTTCTGTATCGGTCTCAGCAATACGGGCGTGCAAATTTTTTATCTCTAACATAATTTAATCCTGTTTTGGCTGTTTTTTTCAGATACCAAGGCGTATATTTTGCTTAGCACCCATCTACTTTTGCAATTACCATAGAGGTCATTTTTAGCATTATTTGCTACTGTTACAGCATTTTTGCATCAAGTCTTCTATTTATCTCATTAAATAAAATTATCCAACACTACCTTCAAGGCTGATACCAATAAGCTTTTGTGCTTCGACAGCAAATTCCATCGGAAGTTTTTGAATGACCTCTTTTACAAAACCATTTACAATTAATGCGATAGCTTCTTCTTCGGGAATTCCTCTTTGCATAACATAAAAAAGTTGGTCATCAGAAATTTTTGATGTTGTGGCTTCATGTTCAAACTGAGCTGTCGCATTTTTTGCTTCAATATAAGGAACTGTATGCGCACCACAGTCATTCCCGATTAACAAACTATCACATTGCGTAAAATTACGCGCATTTTGTGCTTTTCGATGTGCTGTGACTTGTCCTCTATAAGTGTTATTTGAAAAACCTGCAGAAATGCCTTTGGAAATAATACGACTGGATGTATTTTTTCCCAAATGAATCATTTTTGTACCAGAATCAATTTGTTGATGACCGTTTGCAACAGCAATAGAATAAAATTCTCCACGCGCATTATCACCACGGAGTAAGCAGGATGGATATTTCCAAGTAATCGCAGAACCAGTCTCAACTTGTGTCCATGAAATTTTAGAGTTATCACCTCGACAATCTCCACGCTTCGTCACAAAATTATAAATACCACCCTTTCCATCTTTATCGCCAGGATACCAATTTTGTACTGTAGAATATTTAATCTCTGCATTTTTAAGGGCAATAAGCTCAACAACAGCAGCATGAAGTTGGTTTTCATCACGTTGGGGTGCTGTACACCCTTCAAGATAAGAAACATAGGAATCTTCAGCGGCGATAATCAATGTTCGTTCAAATTGGCCAGTGTTGCGTTCATTAATCCTAAAATAAGTTGAAAGCTCCATAGGACAACGAACCCCTTTGGGAATATAAACAAATGAACCATCTGTAAAGACAGCTGCATTTAAGGCTGCATAATAATTATCACTTATAGGTACAACTGTTCCTAAATATTCCTTAATAAGCTCAGAATGTTCAATAATCGCCTCTGAAATAGAACAAAAAATCACACCAGCACGTGCCAACTCTTTTTTGAATGTTGTTACAACAGAAACAGAATCAAAGACTGCATCAACAGCCACCTGCCCCGATACAGACATACTGTCATCAAAAGTAGAGGGATCAGACTGTTTTCTTACTCCTGCCAAAATCTCTTGTTCTTTAAGGGGAATGCCAAGTTTTTCGTACATTGCTAATAACTCAGGATCCACTTCATCCAAAGATTTTGGTCCTGTATGATTTTTTGGAGCAGCATAATAATAAAGCTCCTGAAAATCAATTTTAGGATATTCAAGACGCGCCCAATGAGGCTCTTGCATTGTCAGCCAACGGCGGTAAGCTTTTAAGCGCCATGTTAGCATCCATTCAGGCTCATGTTTTTTAGCAGAAATGAATTTGATAATATCTTCATTTAAGCCTTTTGGAGCTTTATCTGTTTCAATATTGGTTTCAAAACCATATTTATATTGATCAACATCTATTTCACGTACTTGACGTATTGTTTCTTGTACTGCCGGCATAAATTTTCTCCATTTTTTGGCATCAAAAACCGGTAACTAAAAGTCTTGTTTTTCCCAAGATTAAAGTAAGCAAGTTATTTCCTAGGCTATAGGTAAAGTGCAAAAATTTCAATCAAACTTACCTTATTTTTAAAATAATTCTAATTTTTATAACGTTCTGATGTTAAATCTTCCTCTTTTTTCCTGCTTATAATTTGAGAAAAAAACGACAAAAAATCATCAATATCTTCAGATGTTGTGTCCCGCCCTAGCGAAATGCGAATGGCACCATTTGGAATATGATACCCCATTGCCTCCAACACTTTGCTTTGTTTTACTTTTCCCGAAGAACAAGCAGAGCCGGATGATATAGAAAACCCTTCTAAATCAAAAGCAATTTGCATCGTTTCAGCTTTTATATTTTTCACGGTAAAGTAAGTTGTATTTGGCAAACGTTGAACTTTTTTGCCAAAAATTTCAACATTTTTACTTATTTTTTGTAGTCCATCTTCTAATTTATTGCGTAAATATATTAACTGTCTTATTTCCTCCTGTGTAAAACAATCAGCCATTGCTGCCCCAAAAGCAGCAATAAGGGGTAATGCCTCTGTTCCTCCACGGAGACCTTTTTCTTGTCCCCCCCCAATAATAAGAGGGTGTGGCATGAGAAGATTACCACATGAAACAAAAGCACCGATTCCTTTAGGACCACCAACTTTATGTGCAGACAGTATAAAAAAGTCTCCTCCTAGCTGATTAATATCCACGAAATTTTTATCTACATATTGTGTTAAATCAACAATAAGAGTGCCTCCTAAATCCCGAACAATAGCAGCGATTTCTGTTAATGGTTGAATCACACCCGTTTCACTATTTGCAGCTTGAATAGCAACAAGAGGTAAACCTTTTGTTTTATCGTGAGCTGTTAAGAGCGCTGATAATTTATCTTGTCGAATGAGCCCATCTTGATCAACAGCAATGACGCTTATCAATTCTTTAGAAAAACGCCCTCCCTCAGCAACAGAGGGATGTTCAGTCGCTCCAAGGTAAAGATGGGAAAATTGAACTTTTGCATTCCCCATATTATAAAAGGGTGTTAACAAAGTCATTGCTGCTTCACTCGCACCAGAGGTAAATACCACGTGATCTGGATCTGTTTTAAGATTTTCAGCGATTTGTCGACGTGCCTTTTGTAACAAAGTTTTAGCCGCACGCCCTTCCTTATGAACCGATGATGGATTACCAAATATCTCTAAAGATTCCAGTAACGCCATCCGTGCCACTTTTTTGAGCGGTGTTGTTGCGTTATGATCAAAATATCGGCGTTTTATAACCATTTTACATCGCAATCATTAATCTTATGAATTAATTAAAAAAATAGCGCAATTTTCTTGAAAAGTGCACTAAAAAAAGAATATCTAATAATTATTTAAGAGATTCTATGGTAAAAGTCGACCAAGGTCAATGAAAGCCTTTTATTGCATTTAAGGAGCATTTTATGCCAGAAATTATTTTTAACGGTCCCGCGGGTCGGCTCGAAGGGCGTTATCAACCTTCACAACAAAAAAATGCACCTATTGCGATCGTTTTGCATCCTCATCCCCAATTTGGTGGAACTATGAATCATAAAATTGTCTATGACCTCTTTTATATGTTCCAGCAACGTGGATTTACAACTTTACGTTTTAACTTTCGTGGTATTGGTCGTAGTCAGGGTGAATTTGATTATGGAATAGGAGAACTTTCAGATGCTGCTGCTGCTCTTGATTGGGTGCAAACACAACATCCAGACTCTAAAAATTGTTGGGTAGCAGGATATTCATTTGGAGCATGGATTGGTATGCAGCTTTTAATGCGCCGACCGGAAATTGAGGGATTTATCTCTGTTGCCCCTCAGCCTAATGTTTATGACTTTTCATTTCTTGCACCTTGTCCCTCCTCTGGACTTATCATTCATGGCGGTATCGATAAAGTTGCCCCAAAAAAAGATGTTCAAATACTTGTCGATAAATTGAAAACACAAAAAGGTATCATCATCACACAAGAAATATTGGAAGAGGCTAATCACTTTTTCAGTGGATGCCATGAAGAACTTATTGAACGATGTGCCCACTATTTGGATAACCATATCACCAATGAACTTCTCTCTCCTCCTCCTGAAATACTTTCACTAACTTAGGAAAAAACGATAGATTTATAAAAAATCAGCAAAAGCCGTCTCTGATCATAACAAAGTAATTTTTTAGTCTGTATTTAAAACTTTTCTAAATTTTATTTCAGAATAGAAATGAGAATAACAGAATACCTTTTTTCTATCACTGAGAAGTCTCTTTTTTAGCGTAAAAAGGAAATAATACCTGTATTATTATCTTTATATTATCGATATGTCTCTTTCTCTTGTGATGTGTGCATCAGTTATGATAGATAACGCTCATCATATAATCACCTATTATATGAAATGAATGCACTCTAAAGTTAGGAAATTGAATCTGTGTTTGCCTTTAAATCTGATTTTTTACACATTATGAGCGAACGTGGTTTTATCCACCAAATTTCAGATGAAAAAGGCTTAGATGATCTTTTTTCAAAAGAAACTGTAAGCGCTTATACTGGATTTGATCCAACAGCATCGAGTTTACATGCTGGAAGTCTTCTTCAGATTATGATGCTTTATTGGTTGCAAAAAACGGGTCATCGCCCCATTGCTTTAATGGGCGGAGGGACCGGATTGATCGGTGATCCTTCCTTCAAAGATGAAGCGCGACGCCTTCTGACACAAGATGATATTGCTGCAAATATTGATGGTATTAAAAAGGTATTTGCTAACTATTTGACATTCGGTGACCGAGAAACGGATGCCTGTATTGTAAATAATGCTGAATGGTTATGTAATTTAAACTACTTAGAATTTTTGCGTGATGTAGGAAAACATTTTTCTGTCAACCGTATGTTGTCATTTGATTCTGTCAGACTGAGACTTGAGCGTGAGCATTCTTTGTCATTCTTAGAGTTTAATTATATGATTCTGCAAGCTTATGACTTTGTTGAACTTTATAAACGTTATGGGTTGCGTATGCAAATGGGGGGCTCGGATCAATGGGGTAACATTATTAACGGAATCGAATTAGGGCATCGTTTAGGAACACCACAATTATATGCGTTAACATCACCATTGCTGACAACCTCTTCCGGTGCCAAAATGGGTAAATCATTGAATGGAGCTGTATGGCTGAATGCGGATATGCTTTCACCTTATCAATTTTGGCAATATTGGCGCAATACAGAAGATGCTGATGTAACACGATTTCTAAAGCTCTATACTCCATTGCCAATGGATGAGATTCTTAAACTTTCTGTATTGCAAGGAACAGAAATTAACGAAGCAAAAAAAATTCTTGCAACAGAAGTTACGGCAATGTTGCATGGGCGTGCTCTTGCCAATGCAGCAGCAGAGACTGCTCGCAAAACGTTTGAAGAAAAAACTCTGGGAGAAAATCTTCCAACTGTTGAAGTTAATGCCTCAGAATTAAAAAAAGGTGTTGGATTGCTCACTCTTTTAGTACAAGCAGGACTTGCTAAATCTAATAGTGAGGCACGCAGACACGTTCAAGGTGGAGGTGTGCGTGTAAATGATCAAATTATTGAGGATGAAACACATCTTATTATTGAAGAGGATGTCAGTGCAGAAGGAATCATTAAACTTTCTTTCGGTAAGAAAAAACATGTTGTGATGAAACCAATATAATCTTTTGTTGTTTTGTTTATGTTGTTCACGTCTACCTTGTTCTTCCAGTCTAATCGTTGTGATAGGATGAGTTTTGTTAGGAAAATAAAGGTCTCTTCAAAACAATAATATTCTAGAGAGTTGAATAGTTCTTTTCTTCTGTGTACTCTGATATCTTTTACCTGTTATACAAGAAAGAAAGACGAAGAAAATGACAAGACCAATGAAAGGTGCTCTTGCTCCTGATTTTAATTTGCCGCGCGATGGAGGAGAGACAGTGTGTCTTTCTGACTTTAAAGGAAAACCTGTTGTTTTATATTTTTATCCAAAAGATGACACCAGTGGCTGCACAATCGAAGCACTTGATTTCACAAAATTAAAGATGAAATTTGATGAAATCGGTGTTGCTGTTATTGGAATCTCTCCAGATAATGTAAAAAAACATGAGAAATTTAAAGTAAAACATGAACTTGATGTCATCTTGGTTTCTGATGAAGAAAAAACAACCCTCGAAGCTTATGGTGTTTGGGTTGAGAAAAGCATGTATGGACGCAAATATATGGGAGTTGAACGGAGTACTTTTTTAATTAATGCAAATGGAATAATAGCAGAAGAATGGCGCAAAGTAAGCGTATCAGGGCATGCTGAAAATGTTTTAGCTACTGCAACACTTTTACATCATAATGGTAATTTGTAAATTGAGTGTTTGATTTACCTTAAAAAGCAAAAATTATCCTCTGAATTGATTTTGGTTTTTCAACGGATTTAATTTTTACAATATATTGATTTATAAGGATAATGAATTGTTTTATATTTATATTAGTCCTCCGAATATCGCAAATTTTTCTTATTTCAGCTTCTTCCTATCACTTGCAATATCGTAAGCAGAATTGGCGTGTGAGAAAAAATTGAAGAAAGGAATAAAAAATCCCTCTTTGAACCTTTAAAGTATCAAAGGCTATCGTAACATCATAACAAACGAACAGCTTAAAAAAATCTACATGGCTTGAAGGAAGGATATATAATTAACCAATATCCTCAATTTCTTTGTCTTTTCCATAAATGCGCCGTGCGAGTGCTGCCTCTATAAATGCATCTAAATTACCATTAAGTACGGATTGTGGATCCGTATTTTCAATCCCTGTACGCAAATCTTTGACAAGCTGATAGGGCTGAAGAACATAAGATCTAATTTGATGTCCCCACCCGATTTCTGTTTTAGAAGATTCAGCAGCATTGGTTTCTTCTTCTCTTTTTTTAAGCTCTTCTTCATAAAGCCGTGCACGCAACATCGACCAAGCCGTAGCGCGATTTTTATGTTGAGAACGCTCTGTTTGACATTGAACAACAATACCCGTTTTTATATGTGTGATGCGAACAGCGGAATCTGTCGTGTTAACATGTTGTCCTCCTGCGCCCGATGCACGATATGTATCAATACGCACGTCTGCTTCTGAAACATCAACTTCAATATTGTCATCAATAACTGGATAAACCCAAATGCTCGCAAAAGAGGTATGGCGCTTTGCATTCGAATCAAATGGAGAAATCCGCACCAAGCGATGAACGCCTGATTCTGTTTTTAACATTCCATAAGCATTATGCCCTTTTACAAGAATAGTCGCTGACTTTATCCCTGCTTCTTCCCCATCATGAATTTCTAAAATTTCAACCTTCATTTCATGCTGTTCAGCCCAGCGCATATACATACGTAAGAGCATAGAAGCCCAATCTTGGCTTTCTGTTCCCCCTGCTCCAGCATGAACTTCTAAATAGGTATCATTCGGATCCGCCTCTCCTGAAAGAAGTACATCAATTTGCCTTTTATCTATCTCATTTTTAAGATTGCGTATTGAATTTTCTGCATCAGCGATAATTTCAACATCGCTTTCTTCTTCACCCATCGCGATAAGCTCAATGCATTCTTCAAGTGTTCTTGTAAATGATAAAAGACCATTGATTGAATCATCAAGACGTTGACGCTCACGCATCATATCCTGTGCTCGTTGTGCATCATCCCATAATGACGGATCTTCCGCTTTTTGATTAAGATATTCGAGACGCTTTAGTGATTGATCCCAGTCAAAGATGCCCCCTTAGCAATTGAATTGCTTTTTGGATTTCATCAACTAATGTTTCTATTTCTGCTCGCATAATTTAACACCGTATTTTTTTAACACTCTTTCTGGTTATGTTTCTAGAATTTATACAAATTTGATAGCTTTTGTGAGGAAATAGCATGGATTTATCATTCTATTTACAGGACCAACACTGTAAAAAAAACCATAGCTTATGACAAAAGGAGATTTTGTTGATTAATACAACCCACCTGTCCCACTTTCAAGGGCTTTATTGACTTGTGGAGAAGTCGTTACTGCAGGAACACCTTCTTGAAAAGAATTTGTACCCCCAATAACTTGATATATATCAGCAGGACCAGTTCCTGGTTTAAATGCTTCTATAATGACATCTTGATCTCCTCTTTCTGCAAGCATTCCTGTTTTCCGATTAATTGGCATTAAAATCATGCCCTTCGGCATCTTAAAGGGAACATCTGGCTTCCCTTTAAGAGCATCTGCCATAAACTCACCAAAAATAGGTGCAGCTAATGAACTTCCGGTTCCATTATATCCTAACGGAGCGGGTTGATCGTAGCCGACAAAAATACCAACGACAATGTCAGGAGTAAATCCCATAAACCAGACATCTTTAGAGTCATTGGTTGTCCCTGTCTTAGCAGCAATATGTCGATTAAGATAACGTAAACGTGCTGCAGTACCACGCTGAACAACTCCTTCCATCATGGAAGTAATCTGATAAGCCGTCATAGGGTCAAGAACTTGATCTCGCTCATCAATCAATGTGGGTTCACGTTGATTATTCCATGAATGCGTATTACAATTTTCACAAATACGATCATCATGACGATAAATTGTCTTTCCATAACGATCTTGAATTCTGTCTATCAGTGAAGGTTTAATAGAGCGCCCTCCATTGGCAATAACGGAATAAGCCGTAACCATTCGTAATACTGTTGTTTCGCCAGCCCCTAAAGCCATGGGAAGATAAGGCTGCAATTTATCCACCACGCCAAAGCGTTCTGCATATTCCGCAACAAGAGGCATTCCCATATCATTGGCAAGCCGTATTGTCATAAGATTACGAGAATGCTCAATACCATAACGCAACGTTGAAGGTCCTGCAAAGGTGCCTCCATAATTTTTGGGTTGCCAAACTTCACCATTATATTGACGAACTTCAATGGGGCCATCTAAAACAACGGATGCTGGTGTATACCCGTTATCAAGAGCTGCTGCATAAACAAAAGGTTTAAAAGCAGACCCCGGTTGGCGATAAGCTTGGGTTGCACGATTGAATTCAGATGCGGCAAAAGAAAATCCTCCCACCATAGCAAGAACGCGCCCTGTATGAGGTTCCATAGCAACGATTGCACCTTCAACCTTTGGAATTTGTTGTAAACGATAAGTGTTGTTTGTATTGGATAGTTTTTCAACAAAAACGACATCCCCAACTTGCAAAACATGAGATAAGCTCTGAACAGTTTTTCGATAACCATTTTCTTTTACAACATGAAGTGCCCATTTTGAATCAGCTTCAGATAAAACAGCAAGTTCCCGTTTTTCTGATAATATACCTGAAGCTTCGCGCTGTGGCTGTAAACCGATCTCTACCTTATTGGGATTAGTAGAAAGAACAACAGCTAAACGCCATTCAGGAACATCACTTAGCCCTGTGATATTTGCAAGTTCTATCCCCCAATCACCTTTCTCATCAATATGCGCATAAGCTCCACGCCATCCTTGTGCACGATCGAATCTAATTAATCCATCGTGCAAAGCACGTCGCGCAATAAGTTGTAAATGCGGATCAAGCGTTGTACGAATGGAAAGCCCACCTTCATAAAGTGTTTTAGCCCCATAGCGATGTATTAAACGACGTCGCACTTCCTCAGTAAAATAATCAGCCGCAAAAACATAGTTATCGCTTCCACGTATTGTCGCTCCTAAAGGTTTGGCTTTCGCTTTTTCACCTTGTTCACGCGTTACATATCCATTTGCAATCATCCGGTCGATAACCCAATTACGCCGATCAATAGCACGTTGTGTATTCTTAAATGGATCATAATTTGCTGGTCCTTTTGGAAGAGCAGCCAAATAAGCACATTGTTCTAGCGTCAAATCATTGACGGATTTATTGAAATAGGTCAAAGAAGCAGCTGCTATACCATAAGTGCCACGACCCAGATAAATTTCATTGAGATAAAGTTCGAGAATATGCTCTTTTGAATAAGTTTTCTCAATACGCATTGCTAAAATAGCTTCCTTAAATTTACGCTCTAATGTTGTTTCCGAACTTAAAAGGAAGTTTTTAGCGACTTGTTGCGTTATAGTTGATGCACCCTCTGGACGTCTTCCAGAACCAATATTACGAATATTATTGATCAAAGCTCGAGAAAGTCCTTCAGGATCTAAACCAAAATGATGATAAAAGTTTTTATCTTCAGCCGAAATAAAAGCATTTATAACAAGCTTTGGTATTGATTGAATCGGTAAATAGAGGCGATGTTTTGTTGCAAACTCTGCCATAAGACGGCCATCAGAAGCATGGACGCGGGTCATTACCGGCGGCTCATAAAGTGAAAGAACTTCATAATCAGGGAGTGCATTTGCTTGACCACTGGTCATAACACCCCACGTTATTGCACCACAAAGTCCAATAGCAACAAAAACACGAAGAAGATATCTTAAAAAAATCATCATAAAAACGGCTATCGCTTTCTTAAGAATTAATCAAAGAAAAAATACGTTACTTCCAATACACCAAGTGGATATCACCACAAGATTGAGATCAAGAGAATTTGTTTTCTATCTTTTATTTATACTAGGGTACACTAGAAGCTCATATTGATACTCTATTTTCTCACAAATTTAAAGAGGCTGTATCATTTTCTGCCTATAATCAGCAAATTGACGAATAGAATGAGCAATAGAAGCTGCCATTTGTTTTCTCCAATGAGGATCATTTAATAACTTTTCGTCCTCTTTATTGGATAAATAACCTATCTCTATCAAGACGGAGGGTATATCTGAAGCTCTTAAAACTTGAAAATTAGCATACCGATGTGGGTTATTAATCAAGTTAATATGATTATTTGATAAACTTGAAATAACACTATTTGCAAAATTAACCGAAAATGTATGTGTTTCACGTCGTGTAAGATCCATCAAAATATCTGTAACTTCGAGTGTTTCATCTGCAGGCAAACCATCGAGCAAATCAACTTTATTTTCATTTTCAGCTAAAGATTTTGCAATGGCATCAGAGGCTTTGTCTGATATGGTATACACGGTGGCACCGCGAAGAGAATGTAGATCAATCGTATCCGCGTGAATAGATATAAAAAGATCAGCATCAAACTCTTGCGCTTTTTTAACTCTTTCACTTAGTCTTAAAAAAATATTGGAATCTCGCGTTAAAGCAACAGTAATATGAGAATCCTTTTGTAATTCGTCTCGCAATGCACGCGCAAAATCTAAAGTCACATCTTTTTCTAAAATTCCAGTAACACCCCGTGCACCACCATCAATACCACCATGACCAGGATCAAGAACAACACGGAAATTATATGCTGGTATTAACTGTGTTTTTGTATCAAAATTGGCCCTTTGCTGTTTTTTTAATATCTCATCAAATTTTTCTTGTGTACTTTTACGAATATCAATCAGCAACTGCCATAAACCATTATTTAATTTTTTTACGACACTTTTTTCAACCACAAAAGCCGTTTTACTTGTCAAAATAATGCGTGAAGTCTGTATGTCAGAGAAAGCATAACGCACATCTGAAAGCATAACGGATGATGTATTCTGTTTCTTTAAAGGCGTATTTTGCATCGAAAAGTCAATTGTAGGTAAATTGATGACCAAACGTGCAGGCCTGTCCAAAATCTGTAAACGAACATTTGGTTTTGAATTGAAAACCGCAATAATACGCGTATGAACACTATCACCAATGCTTCGAAAATTAATAAGTCTCAGAGGATCTGCGGCTTGAACACTGGTTTGGGATAGCAAAAAAAATAATAAAAAGTATGTGACGAGCACAATAACATCCCCATAAGCTGTTTTCAGCTTTTTGGTAAAAAAAACTCTTATCATAAGCAAAATACTCTACATTACATTTGTAATAATTTATCTTGGTTATATAAAAATGATACACCAATTTATTCTCTATTTTTCACTAAAAGCTAAATAAACACCCAAAAACGAAATTAAAGTCATAAAGATATTATCATTATACATGATTTACATTGTTACTTGCCAAACACATGATATCAACATAAAAGAATATTTATGCTTCCTAGCTAATAATAGTCATCTAAATTATCTGTAACTCATATTAAGTTGTTTTTAGAGGTTTTTTGCCTATTATGTGTTGAGACTTTTTTATGGATGAAAAATTTCTATGTTATAACATTAGGATTGCATTACTTAAGATTCGTTGGTTCGGATATCCGAACTGTTTTAAAGATTATTTTACCGGAGACTTTTAAGAAATATGAGTCATAAAAAACAGATGGAAATAATGATGAGAAATGGTGTAAATGCAGTCATGCCTCTGCACGTGGTGTTCCATCCTGTTTTTCTGGTACCCCCCTTTTATGGCAGACAGCCTTTTATGTTTACGAATAGTTATAGTGTTCGTTTGAATAAAATTGTGCATGTCGCCTTCAGGATATTAACTTATGTCAAACAAAATGCTTATAGATGCCTCCCATCCGGAGGAAACACGTGTTGTTGTTGTTCACGGCAACAAAATTGAAGAACTTGATTTTGAATCAGAGCATAGAAAGCAGCTCAAGGGGAATATTTATCTCGCACGTATTACGCGTGTAGAACCGTCTCTCCAAGCAGCTTTTGTTGAATATGGTGGAAACCGACATGGTTTTTTAACATTTTCTGAAATTCATCCTGATTATTATCAAATTCCTATTGCTGATCGCCTTGCTCTTCTTGAAGAAGAGGAAAAAGCAGCTGTAGGAGAAAATTCTGTAGATGCCTTTACGGAAGAAGCAACTAACAATAAAAAGCGCTCCAGAAGAACAAAAAAAAATGGAAAAAACAATGTCATAGCAGCCGATATTGAAAATGATATCACATCTGAAACAACAATAATTGATAATACAGAAGAAGCATTAAATTCCGATATTTCTTATGATGAGATCGAAATGGTCGGTGCTGAAGACATCCGTGAAGAGCTCCCAATTTATCAAAGAAAACAAGGGCGCCAGTATAAAATTCAAGAAGTCATTAAACGACGTCAAATTTTGTTGGTACAAGTCATCAAAGAAGAGCGTGGTAATAAAGGTGCTGCCCTTACAACATATCTGTCTCTAGCAGGTCGTTACTCTGTTCTAATGCCCAACACGGCACGTGGTGGTGGTATTTCACGAAAAATTACGAATGTACAAGATCGTAAGCGTCTTAAGGAAATCGTAAAAGAATTAGCAGTTCCAAAAGGTATGGGCGTTATCTTACGAACCGCTGGTGCCAATAGAACAAAAGCTGAAATTAAACGTGATTATGAATATCTCATGCGGTTATGGGATACTATCCGCACTTTGACACTCGAATCAACGGCGCCATGCCTTGTCCATGAAGAAAGCAATCTCATCAAGCGTTCTATACGAGATCTTTACAATAAAAACATTAGTGAAATTCTTGTCTCTGGAGACCAAGGATATCGTGAAGCAAAAGACTTTATGCGCATGCTCATGCCAAGTCATGCAAAAGTTGTGCAACCTTACCGTGATCCTACCCCCATTTTTGCAAGAAATAATATTGAAATTCAACTTGATAAAATGTTGCAACCACAGGTTTCTTTAAAATCTGGTGGTTATCTTGTTATTAATCAAACAGAAGCACTTGTTGCTATTGACGTAAATTCTGGCCGCTCTACGAAAGAATTCTCTGTCGAAAAGACAGCCTTACAAACTAACCTTGAAGCGGCTGAAGAAGTAGCGCGTCAATTACGCTTGCGTGACCTTGCTGGTTTAATCGTGATTGATTTTATTGATATGCTTGAAGAACGTAATGTGAAGCTGGTCGAAAAAAAATTAAAAGATTGTTTAAAAAATGATCGTGCTCGTATTCAAGTAGGTCATATTTCACACTTCGGCCTTTTAGAAATGAGTCGTCAACGTATTCGCATATCGGTTTTAGAAAGTACAACACAGCCCTGCCCGCATTGCGCAGGAACAGGAAATATACGTTCTGAATCATCAATTGCGTTACATGTCATGCGCTCAATTGAAGAATATCTTCTTCATAATTCGCAATATAATATTATCGTGCGCACACCCGTAGCAACAGCACTTTATGTATTAAATCATAAACGCAACATTCTTGTTAATTTAGAAGCTCGCTTTAAGCTTAATATTAGTATTGAAGCAGATGATAGTATTGGAACACAACATCTTGTTATTTCTAAAGGATCAATAGCAGAGAGCATTTCTCAGCCTTCATTGGAAGATGCCAATAAGCAAGAAATTGAAGATTCTGTTTTCATAAAGAGTGAATCTATTGAAAATCCTTCTCCCATTGAAACAAACCAAAAGCGTCAGCGCAAAAATCGTCATGGTGAAACTGCTGATCACTCTCTCTCCAACCTTCATAAAAAAGAAGATACCTTGAGTGATGATTCTTATCGTCGAGGACGTCGTCGAGGACGCCGTGGTGGTCGACGCAATCAAGATAATAGTTTTCATCAGATTCGCGTTCCTTACGCAGAACCAGTGGGAGATTTTGCTAAGCAGGCTTTAGCGGAAATTAAAGCAGAACATCGTAAACGTCGTGCTTCATCTGCTAAACCTTTTGAACTTGAAGAAACAAAAAATAATACACAAGCTCTAGACATACAACAACAGGGTGAGTCTGAAAAAATTGATACAAGTATTAAACCTAAAAAACGTAAAGCACGTTCTTCAAAAGTAGCAGAAAATCAACTCTCTTTAGAGAATGATCAAAATGTCGCAGAAAAAAAATCTCTTGAAGAAAAAACTAAAACCAGTTCGGTACGTAAAGCTAAAACAAAAAAAACAAATAAATCTATTCATGAGGTAGACGATAAAACTCTTGAAAATAGTAAAAAATCAACACGTGGAACACGTAAAAAATCATCTTCTAAAGAGACAACGCAAATACAAAAAACATTAGAGAAAGAAACTGTAACCGAGATAGAGGAAGTTATCGAAACCTCTCCTTCCCAAATTGAAGAAACAGTTAATCAACCCGTTGTTATTTCATCAACGCCTAATGATTCTTCCAAACCTGAACGTATTGGTTGGTGGAAACGCAGAATTCTTTCGAAAAATTAAGGATTTAAAAAACCGCCACAGAAAACTGTGGCGGTTTAAATAAACAATTATAGAAAACGTTTCAACCAATTCTATGGTGTGGGTTTATTACTTTTGTTTTGCTTTTTCTTGCTCAGCCCGCATACGCTCTTCAATTTCTTTTTGCTTTGATTGAATGGCTTGCTGCAGCTTTATTTGTTCTTGTTGGAAATCTTTTTCCTCCATACCAGGACCGGTATAGGCTGCTGTAAACCCATTAAGAGAAAATTCAATAGGGTTAGCTGAACCACGAAAATTAACTGTGGTTACAACCATTTTTGTACCACTTTTCATAGCCGCTATAAGCTTGTCATCTAAGACATCATTAGCAATACAACTTGGTCCATTACAAATAATATAAGGAATTTTTTTAGAGAACTCATCACCAATTTTAATCTGAACACCTTCTGGCAAAAAACGACCTGTAGGCACTTGAATACCTATACGTTTTTCATTTTGCTTCCCTTTTATTTCAACAAGATTAAAAGCCGTTAAAGGTTGTCCCGTATTCGACAATACAGTATTCATTGTATTACAAATATCAACATCATGCTGCTTACTGCAAACTTTGTACCAACCTTGTGATAAAGTTTGCGCATTTGCAGAAATACCAGCTATAAGAAAAAGGGCAGCGGCTCCAACTAATACTGAAACAGCAGAATAAACATTTTTATGCGACATGATTAAGTTAATCCTTTCAACGCGCTCTTAAGTAACTTCAAAAAAATATTAAATATAATTCCAACTTAAATTTATTAAATTATAAAAATAACAATTAATTTTACTATTTTTACTTCAATATATAAAAAAAAGTCAAATTTAGAGAAAAAACTATGATGAGCCATTCTAATTTTTATACACTCATATAATTCCCCTCTTCATCACATTGGTATTTGATGCAATCTATCCATAAAACACCTCTGTGCATTCCAATTAAGATTACACAAACGAATCAATATTGCAATATTAATTAAAATAAACTTCAATACTACTCTAAAAATCTTACTAATTAAACTTTTTACATTTATTACTCTTCATGTTAAGCTTATGGAGCCTTAGCAACAGGTGTTGCAATGCATGAATCTCCAAAATATCAGATAAATTTTACTGTTTTTCTTATGTGCCTCGTGTAATACACAAAAACAAAATCATTTACGGTATTATTGAAACATTTGATGAATTAAAGCCACTTATTGTCTAAAATTTCTGCATAATTGTAAGAGAACTTTTTGGTAATAGACAATTTTCTGCCCTTGTTTACAAAACAATGGTGATACGCTTTTGTAATAAAAATTTTATATTCCATAGCTTTTAACTAAAAAGTTTAGTTTAAAAATAAGCTACTAAAGAAGTGCTTTTTTCTTAATTAAACAACACATTTCTTAGAGAAAAAATCTATAACTGCTGAAAATATTTTATTTATAATAAACTTCTTTAAAATATAATAACATATTAATTTATAATAATAATTTATCTTTTTTCTATATTGTATGAAAGATCCTAATAGCGCAAACCTCTCTTATATTGAATCAATAAAATTTATCCACTTGTACATCACAAGAGGAGTTAGTTTTATAGATAAAACTACTGAACAAAGGAAAAAAATCCCCGCCCCCTATGAATCATCTTACGTGCCCAAAGCCATAATAAATTTATGCTCATATATTAAAAATTTATATATTACACCTCTGTACAAATATTATTTCTCAGCTTTATAACGTGAATAAAAAATATAGCTTTTATCAATTTATTTTAAGTTATTTCTCTATTTTTAATATAATTATACATAAATCAAACAATACTTTTTAATTGAATAATTCTTCAACATGAGAACGCATACGATCTATAATATTCTTTCTCTTGTTTGGAAGCATTATATTATGTACTTCTTTAATGGTTCTACAAAGCTTAGGTGCATTTTTCACAAACCAATTATCTCCTGTAAGACTATTTTTTATATCGTCAAATATTTGTTTTTCATAACTATAAGAGCCATCTGTTAGTAATTCTTTAATATCCCTGACTAAACTAGGACTTATTGAATTGTTTGCGTCTCTTGCCCAACTAAAATCTTTATCTTTCCAATCAAAATCTTTGCGCAAAATAGCGCCTATATCACTCTGCAATATATCCGCTAACGTGTTGCAAGCAATAATAAACATGAGATAATTTTTCATTATCTCATCATCACCTCCACTTTTCTCATTCATCTCCCATTCATTAAACATTTGAGTTTTTTTTAAATAGTCTTTTGTTTTAATCAACTTTTCCTCATACTCCCCTACTTCGTACTCTCTCGCTATGTGTATCCTAGAGATAATTTTTTGTTTTTTTTCAAATAGATTCTGTAATTTCGAACCAAGATCATAATATTCATCCTTCATAGTTTTCAGTTTTTTGTACAACTTATTCTGTTCCTGCAAACGCTTATAGTATTCTGCTTTAGAAATATTTTTTTCCCAAATATCTAAATGAGATATACTTTCTTCAATAAATTGTATTCTCTCTTTAATATTCTTTCTTTTGTTTTTTAAATGTTGGTATTGTTCATCAGAAGATAACTCAGCATAAGCGTTTTTTACGCCATGTATCAAAGTGAGTAATAAAAAAACGATCGTTAGACACTTTTGTAATGAAGAAAGCATGCTATCTTTACCTAAATTTTTTCTTTCTAAAAAATTTACAGGAGCTTATTAGCTTATTATATGCAAGTGCTATTTAATGCGGTTAAGCCGTCTAATCTATTTTCTTCATTATATCAATACGTATATAATAAAAACAAAATAAATATATAAAGAGTTCTTTATTATAAAGTTAAATTTTATTCTTATAAAAAATCAATAACTATTTGTTTTTATAGAATTATTTTATAAAAATAAGTAATATTTCTGAAATAATAAAGATATTTTTTAAACAGAATGTTGTTCTGCCATTTCGACAAGCTGTGTCATAATATTCGCTGCTCCAACAAGCCTTTCATCCGCTGTGGACCAATCACGAATGAGAGCGATACTCTGATCTGGTCGAATTTTTGCCATTGAACCTTGTTTTCCCACCCACTGAACAAGAGCAACACTATTTGAGAAATAGTTATTGCGAAACTGTATAACAATACCCTTTGGTCCAACATCTAATTTTTCTACATGTGCTTTTCGACACAATGTTTTAATATAAAAGACTTTAAGAAGGTGTTGAACTTCAAGCGGTAAAGGACCAAAGCGATCAATTAACTCCGCTGCAAATTCATCAATTTGTTCTAAATCATCAAGTTCTGTTAAACGACGATAAAGCCCCATACGTAATGGCAAGTCAGGCACGAAACTTTCTGGTATCATCACTGTTGTACCAAGTGAAATTTGAGGAGACCACTGCTTATCTTCATTTAGCTCCCCATCTTTTAATTCAGCAACAGCTTCTTCAAGCATTTTTTGATAGAGTTCAAATCCAACTTCTTTGATATGCCCCGATTGCTCTTCACCTAAAAAATTGCCTGAACCGCGGATATCCATGTCATGGCTTGCCAATTGAAAACCAGCCCCCAAGGTGTCAAGAGATTGTAAAACTTTAAGACGGCGATCAGCAGCAGCTGTTAAAATTTTACCAGCAGGAAATGTAAAGAGAGCATAAGCACGTTGTTTTGAACGCCCTACCCTACCACGTAACTGATAAAGGGCAGAAAGGCCAAACATCTCAGCGCGATGCACAATTAGGGTATTGGCTGTTGGAATATCAAGACCTGATTCAATAATGGTTGTTGAGACCAGCACATCATATTGCCCATCATAAAATGCATTCATGATATCATCTAGTTGTCCTGCCGGCATTTGTCCATGAGCTACAACGAATTTCAGTTCGGGAACATGTGTTTTGAGATATTCTTCTACAAAAGCCAAATCAGAAATACGAGGACAAACATAGAAACTTTGTCCACCACGATAGTATTCTCGAAGCAGGGTCTCTCGTATAACAAGTGCATCAAATGGTGAAATAAAAGTACGAACCGCCATTCTATCAATGGGAGGTGTTGTTATCAATGAAAGTTCACGTACACCCGATAATGCTAACCCTAAAGTGCGCGGTATGGGAGTTGCTGAAAGTGTGAGAACATGAATATCACTTTTAAGCTCTTTTAAACGCTCTTTGTGTTTGACACCAAAATGCTGCTCCTCATCAATGATGAGAAGGCCTAACCGTAAAAAATTAACTGCACCACTTAATAATGCATGAGTTCCAATGACAATATCGATTGTACCATCTGAAAGACCTTTTTTTACTCGTGCAAGTTCTTTCGCTTTTACAAGCCTTGAAGCATGTCCAATTTTAACCGGTAATCCTTGAAAACGCGAAATAAATGTCTTGTAATGTTGGCGTGAAAGCAAGGTTGTCGGTACAACAACAGCAACCTGATATCCATTTAATGCTGCGACAAAAGCACTTCGAATAGCTACTTCGGTTTTTCCAAAACCAACATCACCGCATATCAAGCGATCCATAGGCTTTCCTGAGGCTAAATCGTCTAAAACAGCATCAATTGCATTCATTTGATCTTCCGTTTCTTCATAAGGAAAGCAAGCAACAAACTCATCAAATGGTCCAACTGGTGGAAGTAAAGCAGGCGCAGCACGAGTCATCCGCTCTGCAGCTATACGGATTAATTGCCCTGCCATTTCCAATAAATGTTTTTTAAGCCTAGCTTTACGTGCTTGCCAAGCAACACCCCCTAATTTATCTAAAGTTACCTCTGTTCCTTCTGAGCCATAACGTGAGAGAAGTTCAATATTTTCAACAGGTAAAAAGAGTAAATCACCTCCAGCATATCTAATTTCAAGGCAATCTCGTAAAATTCCAGTGGTTTTGATGGTTTTAAGACCAACAAATTGGCCAATACCGTGGTCGATATGCACAATAATATCACCAGAATTTAAAGCAGAAATTTCAGAAATAAAATTTGTATTATTTTTACGCCGCTTTGGCGATCTTATAAAACGATCGCCAAGGATATCTTGCTCTGCTAGAACAGCTAAATCTTCAGCCTCAAAACCATGTTCTATCATGATAACAGCTGCTAATATGCGATCTCGTGGGGTTGCTTTGACAGTTTGCAAGGATTTTACAATATCTATTTTTTTCAATCCATGCTCGTCGAGAACTTGTAGCAAACGATTGAGAGATCCTTCACTCCAACACGCTAAAAGCACTTTTTTACCAGCAGTACGTAAAGATGCGATATGATCAATAACACTTGAAAAAACATTTTTTTCCTGCGCATTACGCTCTTTTACAAAATCATATCCCTGTTTAACATTGGTGTGAATAACAGTTTGTTCTAAACTTTGTGGAATATTAAAAGGCGAAAAATCAATACGCTGTGAAGATTGTTGCACATCTTCCAAAACACGCTCTGGCGTTAAGTAAAAAAGACTAGGATCTATTGGATGATAAGAAGTAGAATTTTTTTCATCATTTTCGCGCTCTTTGCGCGCGTTATAATAGTCTTCAATAAGACGATAGCGCTCAATGAAGACTTCTTCTATAAGATGCTCAAAAACGATCGGTACGTTGCCACAATGGTCAAAAAAACTATCAAGGTTTTCATAAAAAAATGGAAGCCAATGTTCCATACCGGAAAAGCGCCGACCTTGAGCAATTGCTTCATAAAGCATGTTATTTTTTTGTGATACGCCAAATGTACGGGTATAATTGCTCTTAAAACGGCTGATGCATTCTGGTGTAAGAACAACCTCACTCATTGCCTGTAATAAAAGTTCAGTTTTTTGGCCTGTTGTCCTTTGACTTTCTGGATCAAATACGCGGATACTTTCTAGGGTATCTCCAAAAAAATCAAGACGTAAAGGTTCAACATCCATCGGAGAAAAGATATCAAGTATTCCTCCTCTTACAGCAAACTCACCAACATCACGGACAACCGTAACGCGTTCAAAACCATTGGTTTCTAGAAATTGAATAAGATTTCCCATGTTATTGCGCTGGCCAACACATGCGTGAATAAGCTGAGCTTCTATCATTTCACGAGGAGGCAACTTTTGCATAATCGCATTTGCTGTTGTTAATATAATTGTAGGATGTGGATCTTTACGTAAATTTGCTATGTGTGCCAATGCTGATAGTCGACGTGCCATAACAGCAATTCCTGGTGATACACGATCATAAGGCAAACAATCCCATGCAGGAAATTGAAGTACGGGTAAATTGGGCTCAATAAAATTTAAAACTTGTTGTAAATGCACAATTTTTGTTCCGTCGCGGACAACATAGATGAGCGGTTTACCTTGTGCAGTTTCTGAACTTAATTTAGCAAGCGCAAAGGCTTCAAATCCATCAATAACTCCATCTAAAATCATACGAACAGAATTATTTTTGGGAATAACAATTTTTTTAAATATAGGCATCGGGATTAATAACTTAAGCAAGTACGATAATTGGCAATATCACGAAAAAGTGGACTATCAACTTCAGAGGGTGGCGAAATTTCTCCAGTAATCCATGTGAGTAAATCACGATCATCAAAAGACATAATATACTCAAGTTCAGAGAGCGTTTTATCATTCATTCCAGTAATATGAGCATCGACATAATGTCCAAAAATGAGATCCATTTCACGAATACCGCGATGCCATGCACGAAAAATCAATCGACGACGACGCACATCTAATTGATTTTTGTCAACGACAAAAACTGTCATTAAAAAATCTCCTTGAATAAAGTAATATAAACTATTCAATTAATCGTATAAAATTTTTACCTTGCTTTTAAGGAAGTTCTATAATCTTTTGTTCTTTAAGTGTAATTCGTCGATGCATTTGCTTAGCCAAAGCGTAATTATGTGTTGCAATAAGAGCAGAAAGACCAGATTGACGAACAAGGATAGATAAAGCTTGAAAGACGTAAGCTGCAGTTACGGGATCAAGATTTCCTGTAGGTTCATCAGCTAAAAGAACCGAAGGGCCATTTGCTACGGCACGTGCAATAGCAACACGTTGTTGTTCTCCTCCCGATAACTCTGAGGGACGATGATCAGCACGATGAGAAACACGCAGATACGTCAATAATTTGCGGGCACGATCTTCTGCTATGGATTTTTTTAATCCTGCTATCATTTGCGGTATCATGACATTTTCTAACGCCGTAAACTCTGGAAGTAAATGATGAAATTGATAAACAAAACCAATATCATTTCGTCTTATAGCTGTTCGCTCACTATCAGAGCGCTTTGCACAAGAAACCCCCCGTAACATCACATCACCAGCTGTTGGTTTTTCTAATAATCCAGCAATATGAAGAAGTGTTGATTTTCCAGCACCAGATGGTGCAACAAGTGCGACAAGCTCTCCACGATTAAGAATAAAATTCGCTTTATCTAAAACAATGAGCGGTTTATGACTCTCAAAAAAGCGTCTTTCAATCTCTACAAGCTCTAAAATAGCTGTCATTATTCATACCTCAAAGCTTGTACAGGATCTAGCTTAGCAGCACGCCATGCCGGAATGAGAGCAGCAAGAAACGACAAGAATAAAGCCATCATAGCAACCAAGATGGTCTGTTTCCACTCAATTTGTGCAGGCAATTTTGTTAAAAAATAAAGTTGAGGATTAAAAACGTCGACATTAAATAACCAAGATATAAAGTCTTGGATATGATTAATATTCGCGGTCGCGATAACACCTAAAACTAAACCCAATATAGTTCCAATAAAACCAATCATCATCCCTGTAATGATAAATATACGCAAAATCGCACTCTGTTGAGCCCCCATCGTGCGTAAAATTGCAATATCATGACTTTTATCTTTTACAAGCATAATCAACCCTGAAATAATATTTAAAGCAGCAACAAGAACAATTAGAGAAAGAATGAAAAACATAACATTTCGTTCAATCTGTAAGGCTGAAAAAAAAGCCTGATTGCGTGTCCGCCAATCAATTAAATAGACCTGTTGATCAACTGCTTTTTCTACAACAGGTTTTATTTGATCAACAGCATCCGGATCATTTAGAAATAATTCTAAAGACTGAACCTTATCTCCCAAATTAAAAAACATTTGTGCTTCATGGAGAGGCATAAAGATAAATATTGAATCATATTCAGACATACCAACTTCAAAAATAGCAACGACTTTATAAGCTTTCACACGTGGGGTAACACCAAAAGGAGTCTCATCACCATCTGGAGTAATAATACGAATATCTCTTCCAACTGTCAGTCCCAATTTTTCTGCTAAGCCACTTCCAATTGCAACACCTTCTTCTTGATCAAACCGAGAAATCGATCCTAATTTAATGTTTTGAGAGACTGTTTTAAGCTTTTCTAGATCTTGTTTGCGCATACCACGAACTAATGCGCCAGAGCCACCTTGAACTTCACCTTGAACAAGCGCTTGACCTTCAATAACAGGTAAAGCAAACTTCACACCGTTTGTAGTTTCTAAAGAAGAAATAAGAGTCTTATAATCAGAAAAACCAGAATCAACTGTTTGAATAATAAGATGCCCATTCATACCAAGAATACGATTGAGAAGTTCTGTACGAAAGCCATTCATCACCGCCATAACAACAACCAGAGCAAATACGCCCAACATAATCCCAATAAGAGAAATAATTGAAATAACAGATGCAACGACATGTTTTTTATTGGGGATCATATAACGAAAAGCGATCATCCACTCATAAGATGAAAACCATTTGTTTTTCAGCCTCTTCATAACATTTCCTATTAAATTATAGAAAGTTGGCTGAGCACATCTTCAACCTTTAGAGATTTTTTTATTCCTGTTTTGCGATCTTTAATTTCAACTTCATTTTGTGCAATGCTGTTAGGACCAACAATGACTTGCGTTGGCAAACCAATCAAATCCATTGTTGCAAATTTTGATCCAGGACGTTCATTTCTATCATCTAATAACGGATCAAAACCAACCTCCTTTAATCCCTGATAGAGAAACTCACACGCCTGTGTGCATTTTTCATCATCGGGTTTCATATTGATAATCCCAAAATCAAACGGTGCCATTGACTTTGGCCAAATAATACCATTTTCATCATGAGAAGCCTCAATAGCGGCCGCAACAAGACGTGAAGGTCCAATACCGTAAGATCCCATAGAGACCACATGCTCTTTTCCATCTTGTCCCATAACTTTTGCTCCCATTGGAGCAGAATATTTCGTACCAAAGTGGAAAATATGCCCTACTTCAATACCACGCGCTGAAAGACGATTATGATCAGAAACTTTAGCCCACTCCTCTTCATTATGCATTTCTTCCGTCGCTGCATAAAAAGATGTCCATTGTTTAACAATATCATCTAAAACAGCTTTATCACTAAAATCGATTGAACTATCGGGAACGGTAAGTTCAAGAAATTGTTTATCACAGAAGATAGCGCTCTCTCCTGTTTCAGCCAAAATGATAAATTCATGACTGAGTTCCCCCCCTATTGGACCTGTATCTGCACGCATAGGAATTGCTTTTAAGCCAAGGCGAGAAAAAGTCCGTAAATAAGCAACAAACATACGATTATAAGATGTTTTAGAGCCTTCATAATCAAGATCAAAAGAATAAGCATCTTTCATTAAAAATTCTCGTGCCCGCATCACACCAAAACGTGGACGAATTTCATCACGAAATTTCCATTGAATATGATACAAATTAAGCGGAAGATCTTTATAAGAACGAACATATGAGCGAAAAATATCTGTTACCATTTCTTCATTGGTTGGACCATAAAGTAAATCACGCTTTTGACGATCTTTAATGCGAAGCATTTCCAAACCATAATCATCATAACGACCGCTTTCACGCCAAAGATCAGCAGACTGAATTGTAGGCATCAATATTTCTATTGCACCCGCACGTTCTTGCTCTTCACGAATAATTTTACAAACTTTATCAAGCACTTTTTTTCCCAAAGGAAGCCAAGAATAAATTCCTGATGTTTGTTGTCGAATCATTCCAGCGCGTAACATGAAGCGATGAGAAACAATTTCTGCTTCTTTAGGATTCTCTTTTAAAAGTGGAAGGAAATATTGAGAAAGACGCATTGAAATAATTAACTCCTAATCAGACCTATCATATCGGAACAATTTATCACACCCTCTACTCATCTATAGCCGCATTCTGAATACTTGCAAATATAACGATCTTATCATTTAAAAATTTATTGTGCTTTATTCTCTATTTTTCTTATTTAGAAAAAAATAAAAATGCTCTTTTCTTTTTAAATAACGTAATATGAAAGTTCTTTTATTTTGACCGATGTAAAAAAACTGTACAGATAGGTTTTTTTTGCCAAATTTCATGAACAGCCGCTCTCACAGCACGTCGTGTTGCTTCTCGAATAAGTTCATTATTTTTCTGTTTCATGCGTGGGATATTATAAACTGTATTTTCTACAATATCTAAAAGAATATCTTTTAAACTTTTCCCCTTTCCATTACTTTCAGGTAACCCGAATGTTGTTAGACCTATATCCCCTAATAATTCATTCTTACTATTTATATGGAGAGAAATAGTAACATGACCAGCATAACTTAGTTTGCGACGTTCACGAATCCCTAATTCATCTTCATCTCCAATTAGGCAACCATCCTTATAGATGCGGCCGACAGGAACTTGATCAACAACTTCTACAGGCTCTGGTGCAAAACGTAACATATGTCCATTTCTGATATCTGTAACAATTTTAATACCCGCTTGACGCGCTAAAGTTGCCTGAGCCTTAAGATGTATTGCTTCCCCATGTACAGGAACAAGTATCTGTGGCTTTACCCAATCATACATCTGTAAAAGTTCTGAACGACGGGGATGGCCTGAAACATGAACAAGTGCATCTTCATTCGTGATAATTTCAATACCCAAATCAATGAAACGATTTTGTACCTCAATAATCGCCTTTTCGTTTCCTGGAATACTTCGTGATGAATAAATAACGGTATCACCAGCAGAAAGTGCAATATTTCTCATTCCATCACGTGATAGTTTAGCCAAAGCAGCACACGGCTCACCTTGGCTCCCTGTGACAATTAAAACAAGATCTTTTCGCGAGATGTAACCATAATCATCTTCCGTTACAAATGGCGCTAAACCATTCATATAACCAAGCTCTTGTGCAACCATAATACTTCGCTTAAGGGAACGCCCAATGACAAGCACCTTACGTCCAGCAGCTTCAGCTGCAAGAGCAATAGAACGTATCCGACCAATATTAGAAGAAAAAGTTGCTATTGCAACGCGCCCTTCAGCTTTGGAAATAATCTCAGAAAGACTGGCTTGAACCTGCTGCTCTGATGGAGATATACCATCCCGACATGCATTTGTGGAATCACAAAGTAATGCTAAAACACTTTTTTTGCCTAAAGCACGAAATCTTTTTTCATCCGTCACAGCCCCGAGTGAAGGAGTGTGATCAATTTTCCAATCACCCGTATGAATCACAGTTCCCAAAGAGGTTGTAATTGCTAAAGATACAGATTCTGGTATTGAATGGTTAACAGCTATAGCCTCTACAGCAAAGGCACCTACCTGAAAACAATCACCAGCTTGAAAAATATTGAGTAAAATTTTTTGAGATTCAAAATCTAATTGTTTTTTAGTTTCCAATAATCCTGCCGTAAAAGGCGTACAATAAATTGGCACTTGTAACTTTGGCCATAAATCAAGAACGGCCCCATAATGATCTTCATGTGCATGCGTTAAAACAAGACCCCGTATATTATGTTTTTCACTTTCTAAAAAACGAATATCAGGCAAAACAAGATCAACTCCTGGTAATTCAGAACCAGCAAAACTAATCCCCATATCAACCAGCAGCCATTCACGAAGATTTTTGGGACCAAATCCGTAAGCAGCTAAATTCATCCCTATTTCACCTACACCTCCCAGAGGTAAAAAAACAAATTCATTCTTATTGGCTGCAACCATAAACATCTCCCAAAATCATTAAGGCATCTGATGGTAAAATAATTTTTTAATAACGACCTGCATTAATAGAAGCAGCAGAACCAAAATGAACATCTCCAGCTGTTATAACGGCTATCTGACCATTTTTTTGCTTTATAATGCAGTTAAAATCACTATCAAGACCATCAAAAACACCCTCAATGACTTTTTCATCATTCACCACTTTGACATGTTTTCCAAGGTGAGCAGAATATAAAAGCCATTTTTTTCGGATTGTTTCACATCCTTTTGGTTGTTTCCAAAGAAAGTAATTTTTAGAAAAACAGTCCGTCAAAACCGTAAATAATTGTTCTGCTTCAATATGCAAACCGATATTCTTTAAGCTTGAAGTGGGATAGGGTGCATCTTCATAATTATATTTCACATTTATTCCAATACCAATAACCAAGGCATATTGTTGTGATGACAATTTTAAAATCTCAAGCAAAACTCCAGAACTTTTTGCTCCTCTGAGCAAAATATCGTTTGGCCATTTTAAACTCACAATATTGTTTGTCTGCTTGTCCTCTTCTATCAATTGTTTTATTGCCTCTGCCACACTTACTCCAGCAACAAAACCAAGTTGAGCTGCAGTTTGATGAACAATATCATCAATTAATAAAAGACTAGAATAAAGGTTTCCTTTTGGACTAGACCAAGTCCTCCCTCTTCTTGCTCTTCCCTGTGATTGTTCTTGTGCAACAATCCAAAGATTACCTTGATGACCAGTTTGCGCTTTTCGTTGCGCAATGAGATTTGTTGAATCAACACTATCGTACGCTTCAACAGTGTATCCCTGTTTTTCTGCAAAATCTGATAAAGTATAAACCATATTCATTAAAACAATGCTGCTGCTGCTTTTTCTGCTAGCTCAGCGAACCAAACTCCAAAAAGCGCGTAAAATAAAATAAAGAATACAGAAAGACCAAGACAAAATTGAAGCTCTTTCGATAAAGCAACAAAATGCGCTTTTGCATCATCAAACCACATAATTTTAATGACTCGCAAATAGTAAAAAGCCCCAACGACAGATGCTATCATCCCAACGACAGCAAGTGGAGTAAGTCCAGCGTGGACAGCCGCAGAAAATGTATACCACTTCCCAAAAAAACCAGCCATAGGAGGTATGCTTGCTAAAGAGAACAGCTGTATTGTCATCACAATAGCCATAAACGGATTTGTCTTTACTAACCCTGAAAGATCATAAATATTTTCAACATTGCCATTCTGAGAACGCATTCCAAGAATAAAAGCAAACGAGCCAATCGTCATTCCAAGATAAATCGTCATATAAAGGATAACACTTTTTATTCCTAGCATATCTCCAGCAGATAAACCAACAAGTGCATAGCCCATATGACTGATCGACGAATAAGCCATCAAGCGCTTAATATTATTTTGACCAATTGCAGCAAATGCACCCAGTATCATTGATGCAATCGCCATGAAGATCAAAATTTGTTGCCATGCAGGCATCACATTATCAACACGCCCTAGGGGAATAAAGGTCATCACAATAATACGGATGATTAAAGCCATTGCAGCAACTTTAGGGGCACCAGCAAAAAATGCTGTAATCGGTGTTGGCGCTCCTTCATAAACATCAGGTGTCCACATATGAAATGGAACAGCAGAGATTTTGAAAGCCAAACCAGCTAAAATAAAGACAATTCCAAAAATGACCCCCAATTGTACATTTTTGCCTTTTAAAACAAGAGCAATTTCGTGAAAACCAATTTGACCGGTAAAACCATAAAGTAAAGAAATACCATAAAGCAGCAACCCTGAAGATAATGCTCCTAAAACAAAGTATTTTATGCCGGCTTCAGAAGATTTTACATTATTACGATTAATCGCTGCTAAAACATATAAAGCTAAAGACTGCAGTTCTAACCCCATATAAAGCGACAGCATGTTACCCGCTGAAATCATAAACATCATTCCAAGGGTTGCTAAAAGAACAAGCACTGGAAATTCAAATATATTAAACTTTTGTGCATTAGCAAAACCAACAGACATGATAAGAGAAAAGAGTGCACCAATAAGCATTAAAATTTTCATATAACGACCGAAAGAATCTATAATAAGCGCATTGGTTTGAAATGAACCATTTTTCGGAAAAACTATAAGAATAATAATGGTTGCCATAAGAATCGCCATGGCTAAACCTGTCACTGTTAAAGAAGCACGTGTATTGGAATAAACACCAATCATAAGCAACATGACAGCTCCTAATGCAATTAAAAGCTCTGGAAGAATTAAGACTAATTGCGCTATTATTTCAGTTTGCATGTGCATTCTTCCCTTATCTAGTGCAGTTTATTGATGAGGGTTTCTACGGAAAACGCCGTTGCCTTAAGAATAGGCGTTGGATAGATACCAAAGAATATTGTAAGAATAACCATTGGATAGAGGAGGAATTTTTCTCTTAAAGAAAGATCTATTAATACTTTTAAATTCTCTTTATCCAAGGAACCAAAAACCACACGCCGATAAAGATAAAGGGCATAGGCTGCCGATAAGATAACACCTGTTGTTGCTAAAACAACAACCAATTTATTGACTTGAAAAACACCTATTAAGGTTAAAAATTCACCCAAAAATCCTGAGCTTCCAGGCAAACCAATATTTGCCATAGTGAAAATTAAGAAAACGACAGCATATTTAGGCATATTATTCACTAAACCACCAAACGCTGAAATTTCACGTGTATGCAAGCGATCATAAATAACCCCAACACAAAGAAACAACGCTGCTGAAACAATTCCATGGGATAGCATCTGATAAATAGCCCCTTGTATCCCTTGTTCATTCGCAGCAAAAATACCCATTGTCACATATCCCATATGCGCTATTGAAGAATAAGCAATAAGTTTTTTGATGTCATTTTGAACAAGTGCGACCAACGACGTATAAATAATAGCGATAAGCGATAATGTGAAAATCAAAGGTGCAAAATCCGCTGAAGCGATAGGAAACATAGGCAAAGAAAAACGAAGAAAACCATACCCACCTAATTTGAGTAAGACACCAGCTAAAATAACGGAACCCGCTGTCGGTGCTTCTACGTGAGCATCAGGGAGCCATGTATGAACCGGCCACATTGGCATTTTAACTGCGAAAGAAGCAAAAAATGCAAGCCATAACCATATTTGCATATGAGCCGGAAACTGGTAATTGAGTAAAGTTGGTATATCAAGTGTCCCAGCCTCCCAATACATAGCCATAAGAGCAACCAGCATAAGCACTGAACCAAGTAAAGTATATAAAAAAAACTTTATACTTGCATAAACACGACGTGCTCCACCCCATACACCTATAATGATAAACATTGGAATGAGACTGCCTTCAAAAAAAACATAGAAGAGCATTGCATCAAGAGCACAAAAAACGCCAATAATCGCAACTTCTAGAAGAAGAAACGCAATCATATAAGCCTTTAATCTCTCTTTAACATTCTCCCAACTTGCTAAAATACAGAAAGGCAAAAGGAAAGCCGAGAGAACAACAAAAAGAATAGAAATACCATCAACCCCCATATGATAGCTAATGCCACCCCCTAACCAACTGGATTTTTCAACCATTTGAAAATTTGGGTTACTAGAATCAAATCCTATCCAAATAATTAAAGAAATAATAAAAACAAATAGAGTCGTAAAAAATGCGACATTACGTATATTATGGCGTGCTACTTCACTATCATCTTTGATAAACAAAATCAGAAGCACACCAACAAGTGGCAAAAATGTAACCGTAGAAAGAATAGGCCAATCGGTCATTAGTTTACGCCCCCGATCATCATCCATGTAATGAGTAATGCAACACCGATAAGCATTGCAAATGCATAGTGGTAAAGATAGCCTGTTTGCATTCTAACAACTCTATTTGTAATATCAACAACACGCGCTGCGATACCATTAGGACCTAAACCATCAATAATCTTACCGTCTCCCACTTTCCAAAGAAAAGAACCAATTCTAAAGGTAGGACGAACAAACAAAAAGTTATATAATTGATCGAAATACCATTTTTGGTAAAGGAAGTTATATGCTCTTGGCATAATACGAACCATTTTCTTGGGAAGAGATGGAAGAGAAACATAAAATAAATAAGCTAAGAGAAACCCAAGAACCATCGCTATAAATGGCGACCATTTTACCCAATTAAAAACATGGTGGGCATCATGAAGAATGTGATTATGGCTGCTTGTAAATAATGCTCCCTTCCAAAAAGAATTATACAAGTCACCAAAAAAGTAAGGTTGGAAAACGACACCAGAAAATATTGCTCCAATAGATAAAAGAAAGAGTGGAATCAACATAACTGGTGGCGATTCATGAACATGATGCATAACATCAACTGTTGCCCGTGGTTTACCATGGAATGTCATAAAGATAAGCCGCCATGAATAGAAACTTGTTAAAAAGGCAGCAAAAACAAGAAGATAAAAAGCATATCCTGAAGCAATATTATGGGATGCAAAAGCAGACTCTATAATCGCATCTTTTGAGAAAAAACCTGCAGTCCCGAAAAGTGTTCCTGGAATTCCAACACCGGTCAATGCAATGGTCCCGACCATCATCATCCAATATGTAACCTTTATATGTTTGCGTAACCCACCCATTTTTCGCATATCTTGTTCATCAGATACAGCATGAATCACAGAACCTGCACCAAGAAACAATAAGGCTTTAAAAAAAGCATGCGTAAAAAGATGAAAGACAGCAGCGCCATAAGCTCCAACACCTAATGCCACAAACATATAACCAAGTTGAGAGCATGTAGAATAAGCAATAACACGCTTAATATCATTCTGCACCAACCCCACAGTTGCTGCAAAAAACGCTGTTGTTGCACCAACAATAATAATCACGGTCAAAGCAGTCGAAGAAAGTTCAAAAATTGGCGACATACGCGCAACCATAAAAACACCAGCCGTTACCATTGTAGCGGCATGAATCAGCGCTGATACAGGGGTTGGCCCTTCCATTGCATCAGGCAGCCAAGTATGTAAAAGAAATTGTGCTGATTTTCCCATCGCACCAATAAATAATAAAAGACATGTAATGGTAATTGCCGTCTGCCCATCAAATTGCCAACCTAAAAATGTCATATTTTGTATAAAGCTATTGTTTGCAGCTTTTGCAAAAATAGAGGCAAAATCAACCGATTGGAATAAAACAAAAATACTAAATATTCCTAAGAGAAAACCAAAATCTCCAACACGGTTAACTACAAAAGCTTTCATTGCAGCCTTATTAGCAGAATCGCGCTGAAACCAAAAACCAATAAGTAAATAAGAAGCAAGCCCCACACCTTCCCATCCAAAAAACATCTGGATCAAATTATTGGAGGTCACCAACATAAGCATCATAAATGTAAACAAAGAAAGATAAGAAAAAAAACGAGACCTTGAAGGGTCATGGTGCATATAACCAATTGAATAAATATGCACTAATGCCGAAACACTATTTACAACAATAAGCATAACAGCTGTTAATGTATCAATATGCAAAGCCCAATCAAAAGTTAAACCATCAACGTCAAGCCAATGTAATACCAATACATCAATCGCTGGAGTATGACCAAGTGCAACACTGAAAAATGCTATCCACGATAATATGGCAACAACAACCATAAAGCTACATGTTATCAATTCACTCGCACGATCTCCTATCGTTTTTCCACCTAGTGCAGCAATTAAAAAACCCAAAAGCGGAAGAAAGACAATTGTATAATACATCACTGGTTAGCCTTTCATTACATTAACATCTTCAACCGCAATGGAACCACGATTACGGAAAAAAACGACCAGAATTGCTAAACCAATGGCAGCTTCAGCAGCTGCTACGGTTAAAACAAATAAAGCGAATATCTGACCAACGAGATCATGAAGAAATGCTGAAAATGCAACAAAATTGAGATTAACTGAAAGCAATATAAGCTCAATGGACATCAAGATAATAATCACGTTTTTTCTGTTGAGAAAAATTCCAGCAATACCAATTGTAAACATCAAAGCAGAAACAGTGAGATAATGTGTAATATCAATATACATCTACATAGCCCCCCTTACATACCTTTGCCTGATTCAACTTGTTTGATTTCAATGGCACTTTCTACCGTTCTAGAAACTTGCTCCGCAATAGACTGCCGCTTTACTCCTAATTTATGACGAAGTGTTAAAACAATAGCCCCAATCATTGCAACCAATAAAATCATTCCAGCAATTTGAAAATAGAAAACATAATCCGTATAGAGAATATCACCTAATGCTTGTGTATTTGTTCGCTGCGCTAAATCTGGCATTGGTTGCGTAACATGCGTTCTCAATACTGGAGAAAAATAGCTACTCACAAAAACAACAATCAATTCTACAGCAATAATAACACCAATAAGAGCTCCAATAGGAGCATACCGAAGAGTTCCACTCTTTAACTCAGCAAAATCAACGTCAAGCATCATAACGACAAACAAAAATAAAACAGCGACAGCTCCAACATACACAACAAGCAGAATAAGCCCTAAAAACTCTGCTCCTGCAAGCAAAAATAAAGCTGCGGCATTAAAAAATGCGAGAATTAAAAACAAAACAGAATGCACTGGATTGCGTGCTGTAATAACAATAACTGCACTTGTTAGCATAATAAAAGCAAACAAATAGAAAAATGCCGCCGCTAGATCTGTTAGCATAGGCTTCTCCTTAATTATTCAAACAATTGGTATAAACTTCATACCAGATTACAATTTATCGGAAAAATATCCGACACCTCATTTAACGATACACTTAGCGATAAGGCGCATCCATCAATATATTTCGAGCAATTTCTCGCTCCCAGCGATCTCCATTCAATAAAAGCTTTTCTTTATCATAATAAAGTTCTTCACGTGTTTCCGTCGCAAACTCAAAATTTGGACCTTCGACAATAGCTTCAACCGGACAGGCTTCTTGACAAAAACCACAGTAGATACACTTAACCATGTCTATATCATAACGAACAGTTCTACGCGTACCATCATTGCGCCGCGGTCCAGCTTCAATTGTAATCGCTTGAGCAGGACAAATTGCTTCACATAATTTACAAGCAATACACCGTTCTTCACCATTTGGATAGCGACGCAATGCATGTTCACCGCGAAAACGTTGAGATACAAAACCTTTTTCATAAGGATAATTAATCGTGGGCTTTGGTGAAAAAAATTGACGCATAGCTAAGAAAAAAGCACTCACAAATTCCAATAGAAGAAGTGACTTTGCCGCCTGAATAAAACCTGACATCGTAAAATCTCCTCTTAAACGAAATCCGTAAACTTTAAAAAAGCAGCAGTTATCACAACCATTGCTAGTGAGAGAGGAAGAAAAACCTTCCAACCAAGCCGCATGAGCTGATCATAGCGATAACGTGGAACAAATGCTTTAACCATAGCAAACCAAAAAAATACAAAACAGACTTTTAAAACAAACCAAATGATACCAGGAACCCAGTTAAGCCACCAAACATCTAAGGGAGGCAACCAACCGCCCAAAAATAGAATGGTTGTTAATGCGCACATTAAAACAATCGCAACATATTCACCTAGAAAGAAGAGCATGTAAGGCGTTGAAGAATATTCTACCATATGACCAGCTACAAGTTCAGATTCTGCTTCCACCAAATCGAATGGAGGACGGTTTGTCTCTGCGAGCGCAGAAATAAAAAATATAATAAACATTGGGAAAAGGACCAACCAATTCCAATCGAGAAAACTGTTAAAAGGAAGACCAAGAGTTGTACCAATTCCAGAACTTTGTTTATGAACAATTGTTGTGAGATCCAACGAACCACTTATTAAAATGACAGTCACAAGCACAAAACCAATGGAAACTTCATAAGAAACCATTTGTGCCGCCGAACGAAGAGCTCCTAAGAAAGGATATTTTGAATTTGATGCCCACCCCCCCATAATAACACCATAAACCTCAAGAGATGAAATAGCTAAAATATAAAGCAAGCCAACATTAATCTTCGCAACCTCCCAGCCCTCATTGACTGGAATAACAGCCCAAGTTGATAAAGCAAGTGTCGCTGAAACAAAAGGAGCCAAAAGAAAAACACCCTTATTTGCACCTGCAGGAATAATAGGCTCTTTAACAACAAATTTAATTAAATCTGCAAAAGACTGTAACAAACCCCATGGACCAACAACGTTTGGTCCACGACGCAATTGTACAGCGGCCCAAATCTTTCTGTCTGCGTAAAGAAGATAAGCAACTAAGATCAAAAGAACAACCAAAAGAAGAAGTGTTTTTCCGATTATAATGAGTAATGGCAACAGCCAAGTCATAAAGAAATTATACATCATTATTCCTTTTCCTTTGCCCTTACTTTAGAGTTTGCGTAGCGTGGTTTTTTGCAAGAGATGAACATTCAGCCATAACAGCAGAAGCACGTGCTATCGGATTTGTTAAATAAAAGTCTTTAACCATAGAAGTAAATGTTTGACTCTCTAGAGAAACCATTTTTGAACCAAGTGCCTTAAGACCACTTATATCAGAAGGCACTATATCATCAACAGCACAAAGGTGTGGATAATCATTAAACAAGCATTGCCTTAATTGAGAAAGAGAATCAAAAGGAAGCTTTTGTCCTAAAATATCCGACAAAGCACGCAAGATAGCCCAATCTTCTTTTGCGTCACCTGGAGCAAAACCAGCCCGATTTGTCATTTGAACACGTCCTTCTGTATTCACATAAAGCCCTGATTTTTCAGTGTAAGCAGATGCAGGCAAAATAACATCAGCAGCATGTGCACCATTATCACCATGACTACCAATATAAACTGTAAAAGCTTTTGTATTGGCTAATTCTACTTCATCAGCACCAAGCAAAAATAAAACTTCACAGGTTTTAAGTATATTTGCAACCCCAAGCTTAGAAGTAAAGCCTATGTCCAACCCTCCAACAATCGATGCAGCATTATGAAGAACCCCAAACCCATTCCATGTCTCACTAAGAGCACCAATATTATCAGCTAATTTAGCAAGACTTTTTAAAACAGATAAACCTTCATTTCCTGAAACCGCTCCCTCTCCGATAAGAATAAGGGGTCTCTTCGCTTCTTTTAAGACATTAAAAAAAACATCTTCTCCACGAAGAAGTGTTGTTAATGTATCACTTCCAGATCCAAGATAAGAATAAGGATAACGTAAATCGACTTTCTCTCCAATTAATGCAATAGGAAAATTTCCCATCCGTTGGCGCTTTAAAATACGTGCATTTAAAACAGCCGCTTCATGACGTGGATTAGATCCCACAATAAGCAATGCATCAGCCTGTTCAATACCTGCAATCGTCGGATTAAAAATATAACTCGAACGCCCAAACTCAGGCGATAAAGCCCCCCCTCTTTGGCGACAATCAAAAAGTGTTGAGCCCAAAGAGCTCAATAATGCTTTAAGGGCATACATTTCCTCAACAGATGCAAGATCTCCAGCAATGGCTCCAATTTTTTCGGGAAAAATTTTAGAAATCACCATTTTAATTTTTGCAAAAGCTTCTGTCCAACTGACAGGTTGAAGCTTTCCATCTTTGCGTACATATGGTTTATCAAGCCGCTGAGTCCGTAATCCATCCCAAATAAAACGCGTTTTATCAGAGATCCATTCCTCATTTACATCTTCATTCGTACGCGGCATAATCCGCATAACTTCACGGCCACGGCTATCAATACGGATCGCACTACCAAGCGCATCCATCACATCAATCGATTCCGTTTTTACCAATTCCCACGGACGAGCATGAAACGCATAAGGTTTTGAAGTTAAAGCTCCTACAGGACAAAGATCAATAACATTTCCCTGTAATTCAGATGTCATAGCCTTTTCAAGATACGTCGTAATTTCAGCATCTTCACCACGACCGATCAAACCAAGCTCAGAAATACCTGCAACTTCTGTTGTAAAACGAACACACCGTGTACAATGAATACACCGTGTCATAACAGTTTTGACAAGAGGTCCAATATATTTATCTTCTACAGCACGCTTATTTTCTGTATAACGAGAGCAATCTCGTCCATAAAGCATTGCTTGATCTTGAAGATCACATTCCCCCCCTTGATCACACACTGGACAATCCAAAGGATGATTAATGAGAAGAAATTCCATAACACCTTCACGTGCCTTTTTTACCATCGTCGTATTGGTAAAAATCTCAGGTGCTTCACCGTTAGGCCCTAATCGTAAATCACGAACCCCCATAGCACAAGAAGCCTGAGGTTTTGGAGGACCACCCTTAACCTCAACCAAACACATACGACAATTTCCAGCAATTGACAAAGACTCATGAAAACAAAAACGTGGCACTTCAACACCCGCCGCCTCAGCAGCCTGAAGCAACGTGTAGTAATCAGGAACTTCAATCTCTTTGCCATCAACTTTGATATTTATCATCACCCATCCAACCTGCGGATAACCCACTTAAAATTTGCATTCGGTTGCTCTTTAAAAAATTTTCTATCCCACTGCTTCCAAAGCAATATTTTTGCTTTGGACTACATTTCGCGTGTATTCATCAATTCTACGCTCGATTTCCGGACGAAAATTACGTATCAACCCTTGTACAGGCCATGCAGCAGCATCACCAAGAGCACAAATAGTGTGTCCTTCAACCTGTTTAGACACTTCAAACAAAAGATCAATCTCGCGTTTTTGCGCTCTTCCCTCAACCATACGCCCTAAAAGACGCATCATCCACCCGGTCCCCTCACGACACGGTGTACACTGACCACAACTCTCGTGTTTGAAAAAGGCAGCTATACGCCAAATTGCCTTGATAATATCGGTTGATTTATCCATAACAATCATTCCCCCTGTACCAAAAGAAGACCCAACATCTCGCATCCCATCAAAATCCATGATTGCATCGATCATATCCTCACCACGAACGACTGGACAAGAAGCCCCCCCTGGAATAACTGCTAAAAGATTATTCCATCCACCACGAATACCACCCGTATGTTTTTCAATTAATTCACGGAATGAAACACCAAGAGCATCTTCAAATGTACAAGGTGCATTAACATGCCCTGAAACCATAAATAATTTCGTTCCAACATTATTTGCTCGCCCGATTGATGAAAACCACGAAGCACCCCGCCGCAAAATCGTTGGAACAACGGCAATAGACTCTACATTATTTACTGTTGTTGGACAGCCATAAATCCCCATATTGGCAGGAAATGGTGGTTTAAGCCGAGGTTGCCCTTTTTTCCCCTCAAGACTTTCAAGAAGAGCCGTTTCTTCACCACAAATATAAGCACCAGCTCCATGATGAATGACAATATCACAAGCATGCCCATATTTCGTTTTTTTGCCAAGTAAACCCGCATCATAGCATTCATCAACGGCAGCTTGAAGCGCTTCACGTTCACGAATATATTCACCACGAATATAAATAAAAGCAACATTGGCTCCCATAGCAAAAGTAGCGATTGCACATCCTTCAATCAAAGTATGGGGGTCATGACGTAAAATATCACGGTCTTTACAAGTTCCAGGTTCAGATTCATCGGCATTGACAACCAAATAATGAGGACGCCCATCATTTTGCTTTGGCATAAAGGACCACTTCATTCCGGTAGGAAAACCAGCACCACCACGACCGCGTAAACCCGATGCCTTCACCTCATCAATGATCCAATCACGACCTTTGTCAATCATCTCTTTCAGACCATTCCAATGCCCACGCAACATCGCAGCCTTTAATGATTTGTCTTTTAAACCATAAATATTGGTGAAGATACGATCTTTATCAGCTAGCATACCCCACCTTTTTTTCTATTACCCATAGCATTTTCCGCTTTTCCTCAAATGCAATTTTTAAATATCTTTTCAAGACTTCTTACTTTTCGTTAAATGTTGCCATCATGGGTAGAATAATAAAATATTTTCTCAAGAAAAATACTTAATTATGTTCCCATTCTTATTCTTATCCTTTTTTGGTGAAGACTTGAGAGATCTTTTTTTCTTTCTCATCATCAATAAGAGAAGTTAAACCACTAATCGGTTCCGACGATTTACGGCTACTTTGCGGACCAACCGCTATCTCAGAACCTTTCCCAGCTTCAAATGCATCAATAATTTCTTCAAGGCGTTCAGCTGTAAGATCTTCATAAGTATCTTTAAAAATCATAACCATGGGAGCATTAACACAAGCACCAAGACACTCCACCTCTTCCCATGATAAAGTTCCATCCTGATTGGTCGCAAAAGGTTGATGATGAATTTTTTTCTGACAAACTTTAATCAATTCATCAGAACCACGTAACATACAAGGGGTCGTACCACAAACTTGAATATGCGCTTTTGTTCCAACAGGCTTAAGCTGAAACTGAGTGTAAAAAGTTGCAACTTCCAGAACACGAATATAAGCCATGGAAAGAATCTGAGCAACATGCTCAATCGCAGCACGTGTCACCCAACCATCTTGCTCTTGAGCACGCATTAATAATGGAATTACAGCAGACTGCTGACGCCCTACAGGATATTTTTTTATGGTATTTTTTACCCATATTTGATTTTCTTTTGTAAAAGAAAACTCAGCGGGCTGATAAACATCATCTGCAAGACGGCGTACGGACATTAGCGATCAACCTCCCCAAAAACAATATCAATCGAACCCAAAATAGCTGTAGCATCCGCCAGCATATGACCTCTAGTTAAAAAATCCATAGCTTGGAGATGCGCAAACCCAGGAGCACGCAACTTGACACGATAAGGCTTATTGGTTCCATCAGAAACAAGATAAACACCAAACTCACCCTTCGGAGCTTCCACAGCAACATATACTTCTCCAGGAGGCGTATGAAAACCTTCCGTATAAAGCTTAAAGTGATGAATCAGTGCTTCCATCGAACTTTTCATTTCACTCCGTTTCGGTGGTACAATCTTGCGATCCAAGCTAGAAACCGGTCCATTTTTTTCAGTACTCAGTAAACGCTCCACACATTGGCGCATAATTTTTGCTGATTGACGCATTTCTTCCATACGAATAAGATAACGATCATAACAATCGCTATTTTTACCTATAGGAATATCGAATTCCATTTCATCGTAACATTCATAAGGCTGACTCTTACGTAAATCCCATGGAACACCAGCTCCACGAATCATAACCCCAGAAAAGCCACGCGCCCAAGCTTCATCAATACTTACCACGCCAATATCCACATTACGCTGCTTAAAAATCCGATTTGGCGTTACAAGCGCATCAAGTTTCCCGAGAGAAACAAGAAATGGATCAATAAAATTACCAATATCTTCAACTAAAGATTCTGGTAAATCTTGATGCACACCACCGGGACGAAAATAATTTGCATGAAGACGAGCACCACAGGCACGCTCATAAAAAATCATCAATCTTTCACGTTGCTCAAATCCCCAAAGCGGTGGCGTTAAAGCACCAACATCCATTGCCTGTGTCGTTACATTAAGCAAATGATTAAGAATACGCCCAATTTCAGAAAACAAAACACGTATTAATTGCCCTCTTTTAGGAACTTTAATATCTAATAACTTTTCAATAGCAAGAACAAAAGCATGTTCCTGATTCATAGGAGCAACATAATCCAAACGATCTAGATAAGGACCTGCTTGAAGATAAGTTTTTGTTTCCATTAACTTTTCGGTACCGCGATGCAATAACCCAATATGTGGATCTACACGTTCAACAACTTCACCGTCCAACTCCAAAACCATGCGCAAAACCCCATGCGCGGCAGGATGCTGCGGACCAAAATTGATATTAAAGTTTCGAACATTGACCTCAGCCACAATCAACCCCTTGCTTTTTAAAAAACTTCATATCAAATATCAAAAAATCTATCACGCTAAAAAATATTTAATTATTTAAGAAATACAGCACTCTAATATAATGCCTTATCAAAACCAATATTATTTTTTTTCATCTGCTTTTTCATCACATGGCAAAGTATACTGTCCTCCTTCCCAAGGAGAAAGAAAATCAAAATTACGCATCTCTTGGCGCAAAACAACAGGCTCATAAATCACCCTCTTTGCCTCATTATCATAACGGCATTCAACAAATCCCGTCACAGGAAAGTCTTTGCGTAAAGGATATCCTTCAAACCCATAATCTGTTAAAATCCGCCTCAAGTCCGGATGTCCTGAAAATAAAATCCCATACATATCATACGTTTCACGTTCATACCACTCTGCGCCAGGATAAACCGTACATACTGAAGCAACAGGAGTATTTTCATCCGTACGAACTTTTACACGTAAGCGTAAATTCTCACGAGGAGATAACAATTGGTAAGAAACATCAAAGCGCTTATCGCGAGAAGGATAATCCACGCCACTAATGTCTGTAAGATTAATAAATTGACAGCGAGAATCATCACGAACGAACATTAAGACATCAATAATTGCATCAAGACGTGCCACAATGGTCAATTCACCAAAGGCAAGAACAGTCTCTTCAAGCTTATTTTTTAACTTGGTTTCCAAATAAGCAGCAAGTTCAACCAATGTTTCATCCACCATGACAAGAAAACTCTCTATCGCTCTATGGATCCGGTACGACGGATTTTTTTCTGTAACAACAATATGCCGTATAATAATGCCTCTGCTGTAGGCGGACACCCTGGAACATATATATCGACAGGCACGATACGATCACATCCACGCACTACTGAATAGGAATAATGATAATATCCCCCACCGTTTGCACATGATCCCATAGAAATCACATAACGTGGCTCTGGCATCTGATCGTACACTTTTCTTAAAGCAGGAGCCATCTTATTTGTTAGAGTACCTGCTACCACCATCACATCTGACTGACGGGGTGAAGCTCGTGGTGCATATCCAAAACGCTCATTATCATAATGAGGCATTGAGCATTGCATCATTTCGATAGCACAACAAGCTAAACCAAAACTCATCCACATTAAAGAACCGGTACGTGCCCAAGTAATCAAAGCATCTGCCGAGGTAACTAAAAAACCCTTATCTGATAATTCAGCATTAATATCACGAAAAAACTTATCGTCAGATCCTATCAGCCCACCAGTATTTGGATCAATGATTCCTTTTTGTTTTGGAGCTGCAATCGTTGAATTATTAGATCTTAATTCCATTCAAGGGCTCCTTTTTTCCATTCATATATAAATCCAATAGTCAAAATCGCTAAAAACACAATCATTGACCAAAAGCCAAACATACCTATCGATTCGAATGAAACAGCCCAAGGAAAAAGAAAAGCAACTTCAAGATCAAAAATAATAAATAAAATTGATACCAAATAGAAACGAATATCAAACTTCATGCGTGCATCACTAAATGAATTAAACCCACATTCATAAGCCGATAATTTTTCAGGATCGGGGGAACGATATGCTACAATGTAAGGTGTAATCAACAAAACTCCAGCAATAACCGCTGACACAATAATGAAAATCAAGACTGGCAAATAAGAGCTCAATAAATAAGCCATAACCCTCTTCCATCGTAACAAAATGCCTGAGTTTAACACAATGATTCAATATTGCGAGACCAAACAGACAAATTTAACAATCGCTCTATTAACTCTATTTATACTGCTTCAAAGTCATACAGAGCGATAATTTTCTTATCGGCATAGGTAACGCAGAGCAAAGAAAGACGCAAGTCCTATTCTTATAAACCATATAAAAAGAAAGAAAAAACATATTTATCCCCCAATCAAGTACTCCACCACCTCACTCATAGCATATGGATATTTAAAAAGGAAATTTCATAAGGAATCATAAAATGAATGGCGCGAGTGACGGGGCTCGAACCCGCGACCTCCGGCGTGACAGGCCAGCACTCTAACCAACTGAGCTACACCCGCGCATTTTTTTCGAACCAATTTAATTTGGCACAAGCGGTCGTGTAAGGGGTTCGTGCGTTTATGTCAAGAAGGATTATGCATTTTTAAAAAAAATTATCAAATACCATCTTTATTCTTGCGTTTAGAAAAATTTTTCCTTAAAGAGTCTCCATTCAATTGCTGATCATTGCATTGGGCGATTAGCTCAGCTGGTAGAGCGCCTCGTTTACACCGAGGATGTCGGGAGTTCGAGTCTCTCATCGCCCACCACATAGTTTTATATTACTGTTAAGTTGTTGATTTTTAATGTATTTTTTAAGTTGAGGGATTCTTGAATCAAGTTAAGGGAACAGGATTTTCATACTTTCCTTTACAAAGCGCATTCTTTTTACCAGCTTTCTCTAATAATTTTTTTAATAGTTCTAAATCTTCTTATGAAAGAATGTTTATCAGTCTAACAGAATCACCAACAGCTTCACGCCTCAACGGGTCAGAAGTCTTGATTGTGAAACTTTTGCGACAAAAATCCGATTCTCTTCTCAAAATTTCTGCTACCTCGTGATCTAAAGCATAGAGTTCAATTATCTTTTCCTCCAGTCCTACACTCTAACAGAAGATAAAAATGCTACAGATATATCTAATTTCTTAGCCATATCTAAGAGGTGTTCGGAGTGATCAATGCGAAGTTTCCGTAAAGTTTTACAAAAGGGTGTTAGCATATAAATAAAACTCGTAAGAGTATAAGCTTTACGGCATAAACTGAGAAAATTATCCACCAATAATATGTTTCACGCAATCAGCAATGTGATTTACTTTCCTTGCATTAGCAGCAACTCCATTAAATTTTTTTATAATCCAATCAGCTCCTGTTCCAAGGTGTGTAATCCATGTTTTTTGAACAATAGGCTCAACAGCCCTCACAGTTTCTTCAGTAGATGTAGTTAATTCCAGAAATCTTTCACAAACAATTCGAGGCGCTTCAAAATCATTTGCTTCATTACGTACGGTAAACAAATGATCCAAATTATCGTCGTTAATAAGATAAGGAGAATGCGTCGAATAAATTACTTTATTACCCTTTATGCTCGATAAAGTTTGTAAGGAGTTTAATATTTTTCTCTGTGGGTGAATATGTAAATTATTTGCTGGCTCATCCAATAAAAAAAACTATTCCATTTTTGCTTCTATGCCTGCGAACTTCTGTAAGGACTTTAAAACAAAAAAAACAACGAAACCCTTTACTTCTCTCATGTAAATAAAAAAAGAGGTTATTTGCTTTAATTTGTAAACAATAATCTACAAAACCACTATCAGTATCGTGATCACTATTAGATTTTTCTATTATACAATCATCAAAAAGGCTCTTCCCTTCAGTAATATCCACCAACCTTCCTTCACTACTGACTTCAAATAACCATTGATCAATCCTATACGCTGCTTAACAGCATCATTGTCATCACAATCGACAATATCTTCCTGAAAACTAATATCAAGATTTTTTTCTTTATTCTTTATATTGTTATCATTCATGTGCCCGCCTATTAGCAGATCATTAAAGATTTTCTGCCATTTTAAATGCTCTGGATAATCTATCATCTACCCCTCCTAAACAAAACAGCGTGGGCGGCTACAGCCACGGGCGCCAGCCGATTCATAAATGGCATTCCGTATAATGACTGCACGCAGATGTGGATTGATATTCGTAGTATCTGACCAGTCTCCACCAGCCAACAATGCATACATATCTTTTTTAAACTGTACATTTGGTGAAGTTCCAGTTACCGTTTGCATGAAACAAACATCTCTCACAAATTGCCAAACATAACCGCAACCATCTTCACAACCGATGTGCGAAATCATCCGTATATTTGCCGTATTCTTATAACCTCCAGAATGTTTCGGTGAAGGTGCTTTTTTGCCTTGAATCCCACCACCTTCATTGCTTCCATACATCGCAGAAGTAAATTCTGTATTATTGAGCAAAGCCTTCTTAACACGCTGCATATCGGATATATGATCTGTTTGTAGACGGTTCGTCGTAATAGGAACATTATACGCCGAGCGCGTATCTTCACCTGTGCCTGACTGAAGATAAATATCAACCCAAAGGTCTGTAGAGGGGTCATAGACCATCCCTTCGGGTGAACTATGCGGTCGGTGATTCAAACACCAAACAGAGTTCGGCAATATATCCCCTGCTTGATAACCCGATAAGGGATGAGAGGAAATCGTACCAACATCTGCACAAAGCGTATGAAAACCTCCTATCTTTCGCGAATTACTCACGGTGTAATCCCTTGGATACGTAGAGTTTTCTGACAAAACAAGTTTATGAGACTGTTTTCCATCAGAAACCAAATAAACATAATAATCCTTGCCTGCCGAAAGAGAAGGAACGCTTATTCTGGTATCTGCCGTATAATTTGTAACCAAAGTATCATTGCCTAATGACAAGGTTATACGCGTTCCTTTCTTCAATGTGAGTTGTCTTCTCCCTGACGCAACCAGAAACGGTGTGGAAATTGAAAGAACCGTTAAATTGGACTGTTTCAGTAAATTGTTTACCTCTTCCCCTAGCACTTTTGCCTGTGAGGCTACTGTATGGGCTGTTGTTGCCGTTGCTAGGGAACTCTTGATACCTCCAAGCTCTTGTTTCGTCGTATCGGCGGTTTTTTTGGCTTCTTCTGCTGTCCTTTTCGCTCTATCGGCTACTTCCTTGGCTTTTTCGGCTTCGCTCTTGGCTTGATAGGCTTGTGAATCTGCTGCCTCAGCTTTTTTCTTGGCTTCTTCTGAGTACATCCGCGCTAAACTTACGGGGGCTTTAAAATTATCAACCACTTGATTGATATCGATAACTCTACTCCTCGCAGACGAGGCTATTTTCTCTGCATTTTCTGCCTGATTGCGTGCTTGCTCCGCATCATGTCTTGCATAACCAGCAGATTCCTTGGCTTCCTTGGCTATTTTTTGTGCCTCTTCTGCTTCGTCTTCTAAAGACGCGGCTTTTTTACCGGCTGTTTCGGCTGCCTTCTGCGCTTGTTCTGCTATATATTTTGCATTACTAGCTATTTCCTTGGCTTTTTCTACTTCATTCTTGGCTTCATACGCTCGATCATCGGCTTTTTCCGCTATTTTCTTGGCTTCTTCACCTGCCCTTTCCGCTAAACTTGCTATAGTCTTAGCGTTATTGGCGGCTTCCTTGGCTTTTTCGGCTTCGCTCTTGGCTTGATAGGTTTGTGAATTGGCTGCTTCTGCTATTTTCTTGGTTTCGTCTGAGTACATTCGCGCTAAACTTGCTATAGTCTTAGCGTTATTGGCGACTTCATTCGCGTCGTAAGCTTTATTCCACGCTGCATTCGCTGTGCTTTTTGCATTTTCCGCCTCACTACGGGCTTGCCCCGCATCATGGTTGGCATAACCAGCTGTCTGTTTGGCTTCTTTAGCTATTTTTTCGGCTTCATCCGCTACTGTCTCTACCTGTACTGCCTTCTTCTGGGCGATTTCAGAAACCTTTTTTGCCTCTTCTGCTGTCGACTTCGCACTAGCAGCTACTTGTTTTAGTTCATCCAAAGCACTTTGAGATTCTTGTACAATCTTCTCTACTGCTTCGGCTTTACGCTTCGCTTCTTCCGCTATGCCCTTCACCGCTTCCCCACTCACCTGCCCTGCCGTATCTCCTGAACGCGCAGCTGACTCTGCTGCCGCTTTCGCTTCAGAAGCTACTTTTGTAGCCTCCTCTGCACTCTGTTGGGCTTGATGAGCCGTCGCTGTTGCTGTATCCGCTGCACTCTTGGCTTCTTCTGCTGTGCTCTTCGCTGTATTCGCCACCCTAACAGCGCTTTCTGATGCTCCTTTAGCTTCGTTAGCTGTCGTTTCTGCTGTCAAAGCCTTTGCCTTGATAGAAATAATATCTACTGTCGCTTTCCTTGCTGTATTTTTCGCATCTTCTGCTGTTTCTGTCACTGTCGCTACCGATTGTTTTACTGCCTCCACTAAATCTTTTGCCTCAACAGCTGTCGTTTTACTTTCATTAGCTAACGTTGCTGCCTGATCTGCTACTTTCTTCGCTTCAGCGGCTTTAGACAGTGCTTCTGAAGCATCTTCGGTAGCTGTTGATGTCTCTAACGCCTGTTTTGCCTCTTGCGCCATAGTCTTGGCTTCTGAAGCTGTGACTGTCGCATCATCCGCCTTCTTTTCAGCTCTTGCGGCTTTCTCTTCTGCCGTTTCTGCTGTGCTCTTAGCATCTTGCGAAAGGACATGTGCATCCTCTGCTTTATTTTTCGCTTCCACCGCCGTGTCTTTTGCGCTATCCGCTATCTGCTTTGCATTATTCGCTAATGTTTCTGCCGAATGCGCTTTCATCTTAACTTCTTCAACCAATTGTTTGGCTTCACCGGCTTTAGTCTTGGCTTGTGTAGCAACGTCTTCTATTGTTAAAGCCCTCTGTTCTACTCCTTCTGCTGTCCTTTTGGCTCCCTCAGCTGTATTCTTGACATGATCAACCGATTGCTTAAGATCATGTGCTACCGACAGAGCTTTAGACGCCGTTTCTTTTGCATCAACAGCTACCGAAGATGCTGTTTCTGCTGTCGTCTTAGCTTCAGAAGCTGTCGTGAGAGCTTGCCCACTGCTTGCTGCCGCTGTTTCTGCAACATTCTTCACCTCACCCATCACCTGCTTGACATCATCAAAAGCGCTCTTGGTTTGTTCGGAAAGTGCTTTTGCATCTCCTGCCGTTGCCTTGGCTTCTCTTGCCTCTGTCAAAGCTGTCTCTACTGTGCCTTGAACTTGTGTCACTCTTTGAGAGCTTTCCGTGACCACTGTCGTCACTCTATCGGCTGCACCTTTAGTATCCTCCGCAATACGCTTGGCTTCTTGCGCTAACCTCTCTGCCGCTTCTGATTTCATCTTGGCATCTTCTGAAGAGGCTTTCGATACCTCTGCTGTCTGCTTGGCAGCATTAGATGCTGTTAATGCCGTATTTGCCTGCTCTAAAGCTGTCTCTGATGTCGTCTTGGCTTCAGAAGCTGTCGTAACTGCACTCGCTGCTGTGCCTACTGCTTGTGCTATCGTCGTCGTCGCTGCATCCGATAATTCCTTGACACTGTCTGCTATAGTTTTCGCTTGATCTGCTGTTTGTTGCGCGCCATTCGCACGCGCCATGGCTTTTTCTGCTTCTTGTCTTGCATTAACAACCTGCTCTAACGGTGCAAAGGTTTCATACGAATACAAAGATGCCGTCCCTAAAAGCTTCGGAACAACAACGCTGTCTTGAGAAGTTCCTGCTACCATTTCTTCTCTCGTCGCGACTGGTATCAAATATTCATGTTCATGATCGGGTATCTTCATCTGCTTTCGTCCTCACATCATTCACAGTGCTTCATCTAATGAACACTCTTTCAAATCTTCAAACTCTTCTCTTAAGGTCTCTAAGCGCTTCTCTAAATCTTTTAACGACCCATC
>NZ_JBHIOO010000008.1:0-102024 GCF_042195585.1 Bartonella sp. AS69XJJH
TGGCAAGAGGCAATGGAACAAGCCAAGGGTAAAGCCGAGGTTATTATAGCAAAACAACGCCATGGTCCGACAGGAATTGTTCCCCTTGCCTTTCAATCCGATTTTACATGCTTTAGTGATTTGGAAAAATAGGAGCAGAAAAATGCGTTAAAGGGAGCTTTAATACCCTTTGAGAACACCTTTAAAACTCTTTGAGAAAAAAATAAATTGGTACAAAACCTAGTGTCAAAATATACAAAACCCGCTGGCAAGCTACACAAGCTACACACACAACAAAAAGTAATGGTAGCGGAGGAGGGATTTGAACCCCCGACACAAGGATTATGATTCCTCTGCTCTAACCTACTGAGCTACTCCGCCAAAATAAGCAATCACAATTGTAAATAATTACATCTTTTGCGGATATAAGGGGTAGAATAGTAAGATGTCAAGCATCGTTTTTAAGCTTTTCTCTTGTCATTCTATATTATCCTCGATATGTAAAAGTGTAATTTTCATATGATAAAGTAAGGTAAGGCATGAAAATGGTGCCACGTGTAGCGGTTTTAGGATGCGGTCATTGGGGTGAAAATCATATACGGACACTTCACTCTCTCGGGGCTTTAGCAGCGGTTTCTGATATTGATAATGATCGTGCTGCTAGTTTTGCAACGATGTATGGTGTAGAGGTTGTTACACCAGATGATCTTTTTACTCGTCGAGATATTGATGCGCTAGTATTAGCGTTGCCGCCACAATTGCATACGCAAAATGTGCTCTGTGCTGTTAAAAATGGTAAAGATGTTTTGGTGGAAAAACCAATAGCCTTGAATGTTTCTGATGCTAAACGCCAAGTTCAGGAGGCTGAGGCTTATGGGCGAGTTTTTATGGTGGGCCATATTTTACGTTTTCATCCAGCTTTTGAAAAAATGTGTGAATTGGTGAAAAACGGAGAAGTGGGAGATGTGCGATATATTTATTCCCATAGATTAGGCTTTGGAAAATTTCATACACACAGTGATGCTTTATGGGATCTTGCCCCTCATGATCTCTCAATGATTTTGGCGTTGACAGGATGTGAACCTTCCGAAATTCGCGGTGAGGGGGCTGCTGTCGTTAATCAGATTTCTGATTTTTCTCATATTCATATGACTTTTCCAAATGGTGTGCGTAGTCATCTTTTTACTTCACGCTTGAGTTCTTATCGTGAGAGGCGTTTAACTGTTGTGGGGACAAAGGCTATGCTCGTTTTTGATGATATGGAACCGTGGAGTCGTAAATTGGCAATGCACCATTTTGCCGTTTGGAAAGAAAATCAAGAGTGGGCTTTTAGCATGGATGAGCTGAATTATATTGATGTTTGTGAAGACTTACCGCTTACTTGCGAATTACGTCACTTTCTTCATTGTATTGAAACGCGTCAATCACCTCGTACAAATGGTGATGATGCTATTGCGGTTTTACGGATTTTAACAGCTGCTGGTGTCAATTATGATAGATAAAAGAGATAGGTAGCGCTTTTGCATTCTTGTGATGATCAATGGAGTTAATATGCAATTCATCGACCTTGGGGCGCAGCGTGCGCGTATTGAAGATAAAATTAATTCTGCAATTGCGCATGTGGTCGCTAGTGGGAAGTATATTTTGGGGCCAAAAGTAACAGAGTTTGAAGAGAAATTGGCAGAATATCTGGGCGTTAAACATGTGATTGCATGTGCTAATGGAACAGATGCTTTGAAGATGCCTCTTATGGCTAAAAATATTGGTCCAGGGGATGCTGTGTTTTGTCCTAGTTTTACATTTTCAGCAACGGTTGAAGTGGTTGCTTTGGTGGGGGCTGAGCCTGTTTTTGTTGATGTTTTACCTGATACATTCAATATTGATGTTGAAAAACTTTCTCACGCTATCGAAATGGTAAAAAAAGAGGGACGTCTAAAGCCAAAGGCTATTATTGCCGTTGATTTATTTGGGCTTGCTGCTGACTATGTGCAAATTGCTCAAGTGGCAGCAAAAGAAAATCTTTTTGTAATTGAAGATGCTGCTCAATCTATGGGCGGAAGAAGCGGTAATACTATGTGCGGTGCTTTTGGTGATGTGGCTGCTACAAGTTTTTATCCTGCAAAACCATTAGGGTGTTATGGCGATGGAGGTGCTATGATGACTAATGATGATCATTTTGCAAAACTTTTACGCTCTATTTTGTTTCATGGTAAAGGTGAAACGCAATATGACAATGTACGTATTGGTATGAATTCGCGCCTAGATAGTATTCAGGCTGCAATTTTACTAGAAAAGTTTGCGATCTTTGAAGATGAAATGGAAAAGCGTGTAGAAATTGCTCAACGCTATTACAATGGCTTAAGAGATATTGTTACAGTTCCAGAAATAGGAGAAAATATTCGTTCTGCTTATGCACAATATACGATTAAGGTAAAAGAACGTGATAAATTAAAAGATTTCTTACAAAAAAATTCTATCCCTACAATGATTTATTATAAAACTCCTTTACACCAACAGCCAGCTTATAAACACTTCCCTTATGTAAAAGATTCCCTTTCTGTTTCAGAGTCTTTAGGAGAGTGTGTTTTAAGTTTACCAATGCATCCTTACTTGACACAAACGGATCAGGATATGATTATTCAAAAAATAAGAGATTTTTATCACTCTTGAGAGCGTGTTTTATCCTTAAAATTATGGTCAAAGCTCTATTGGTGACCCATTTTAGAAGGTATTTTTTGTTAGAGTGTGTAATCAATGTTTTTGGTATTATTTACTTTCTAAGAGCTATGAAATGTTGTCCTTTAGAGCGGTGATATGATTAGAAAGTGAATCTGCTTGACAAGAAGATGTTTTTTAATAGAACTGTATGGGTTAGGAAACCTTGTCCTTTAGCTTAGCAAGAAAGTCGCGTTTAATAAAAAGGATTTGGGTTATGAAAGTTACCGTGAACCTTTGTTGATTTTACTCTTCATTTAAGGTGTTTTAAAAGATAACCTATTTAAGGGGGCTTTTGGAGAGAAGAGTTATTTTTTTGCGAATACGTGATGCTAGGTCATTTTTGCTTTTGGATTTTTGAATCAATGTGTTGATGGGTGATGTATTCCCCTCTTGTAGCGCTATTTGAGCTGCTAATGTTGCTGCGAGTTCTTTTGTTTCTTCACGGAGTTCTTCCAGCAATTGGTGGTTAGCGGTCGTGTTAAGCTCATAAGTTTGGATTTTTTGTAAACGTTGCTGATAGTGTGCGATTTTTTCACGCATCATTTTTCTTTCCTTTGAAAGTGTGTATTGTGGCGATATTTTGTTTGATTGCTATCGCTTCTTTGGTGAGAGCGTCTTGTGTGGGGAGGCATAGCCGATAAAATTGTTCTGTTACTTGGCTCAGTTGTATTTTTTGTTGGGCGTATTTTTTTTGCAAAAATTCGTACTTTTGTTGGTTGTTTGCTAATTCTACAGCATGTTGTGCACGAAGAAAATCGTGATTTGCTTCTATTTCCGCGAGTGATAATGGCATTTGCGCACAAACATCTTTATACGCAAAATGAACGGCTTTACGCCAAATAAAAGGAGATAAAAGGACCAGTAACCAGGAAGTGAAAGAAACTCCAAGTATAAAAAAAAGAAATGATTGAATAAGCATAATGCCCCTTTTCAAATAAGAATACGTTTAAAATGGATTCCATGTCGGTCTAGGTGTTAATTTTAAATACCCTACATTGATACCAAGGCGTGCGCCGACTCCTGTACGTATTGGGATTAACAAGGTATTATGGTATTTGAGGACATGAAAACCAACACCTGCAATTAAATAGGCCGAACCTGAAATACCACCATAGCGTCTCCATAAATTATTTATGCCATTAAGATTGTAAACTAAGATCATTAAACGGGAGCCTTGGCCGCCAAAATCCCATCCTACTGAGGGACCTTGCCAAAAAACTTTATGTTGACCATAGCTTTTGGTAAAAATCCTTCCTTCGCCATAGGTTAATCCAGCAAAAAAGGCACCAGAAGCTTCTTCTCCTAAAATATAGGCATTGGGATAACCGTATTTTGAAAAAATATTTTGAATTGCAACAGCCAGACCACTGGCTGTTTTTCCAAAAAAAATATGACCAGAATCAATAATTTCTTGGAGTGAATAATGGGGTTCGTTTTGCTCTATTGGTTTTAGTTGAGCATGTGCAGTGTTTATGGTGATGAATAAAAGGAAGATTAAAGATATAATATTTTTGTACCAGTATTTGAGCAGAGAGAGAGCCATGGAGTTTTCTCCTTTTATTAGTGATAAACAAAAAGATAATATTAGAATTTTCATTCTATTCAAATAAAAAATAAGATATAAGGTTATTTAAATTCTTGAATTTATTTCTGATTTTTTTAGCATGATTGTTAATTTTTCCTATTATGCATCAGATGTTAAGAGTTTTTCTTTAAAATAAAGTTTGTTTTTTGAATCTAGGAGTTTTCAATCATTATGACGTTAGATATTTCTTTGAAGCCTATGGATCTTGCTGCTTTGCTTTGTAGTCGTATTTGCCATGATTTGATTTCACCTGTGGGGGCTATTCAAAATGCAATGGAGCTTTATGATGAAGGAGGAGCTGAAGAAGATGCTTTGCAATTGGTGCGTTTATCCGTTGCGAGTGCTACTGCACGTCTACAATTTGCGCGATTGGCTTTTGGTTTTTCTGGTGCAAGTGGAGGACAAATAGATACACGGGCTGCAGAGCAGGTTGCTCAACAATATATGAAAGAAGAAAAAGCAACTTTAAAATGGCAATCTTCTTCTTTATTGTTAGAAAAAGATGAAGTTAAACTTTTGCTTAATTTATTATTGATTGCAAACGCAACAGTTTCTCGTGGTGGTGAAATTGTTGTTATGATTTTGCAAGAAGAAAATAAACGTTCTTTTCGATTTGAGGTTTTCGGTAGAACTCTCCGGATACCCCCTCATTTTCTTGCGTTATTTCGTGGAGAAGTTCAAGAAGGGCTTATTGATGCACATGTCATTCAATTTTATTACACAATGTTACTTGCTCAGATGACAGAGATGAAAATAAATATTGATGAAAGTGATCGTTGTATTGTTTTAGAAAGTGTAAAAAAGCTTTGAATAAGAGAGAAGCGCTTAAGCCGTGTTGGGAAAAGTGGCTTCAGTTGAACTTATGAGCGATAGGATTATATGTGTAAATTTGGTGTGCTTACTTCTTAAGCTTTAAGCGCTTTCTATATGAGATTTTTGGTGTGCGAGTTTTCTATTTTTAATAGAGAAAAGATCCTCGAGAAAAAATCTCGGCCCGCTACACTCCGAGATTTTACAATGTGCATGTTCACTGCTTAAGCGGTTTTTCGTACGTTCTCTTCAACTGGATCACGTAATACGTAACCACGTCCCCAAACTGTATCAATGTAATTTACATTAGAAGAGACTGCTTCCAATTTTTTCCGCAATTTACAGATAAAAACATCGATAATCTTTAGTTCTGGTTCATCCATTCCACCATAGAGATGATTGAGAAACATTTCCTTGGTAAGAGTGGTACCTTTGCGTAAAGAGAGAAGCTCTAGCATTTGGTACTCTTTACCGGTTAAATGAACGGGGCGCCCTGCAACTTCGACGGTTTTTGCGTCAAGGTTAACGGTAAGATCACCGGTAACAATAACCGATTGTGCATGTCCTTTAGAACGACGAACAACTGCATGGATACGCGCAATGAGCTCATCCTTATGAAAAGGCTTCGTCATATAGTCATCTGCTCCAAAGCCAAAACCACGGACCTTGTCTTCAATGGCATTCATACCAGAAAGGATCAGGACAGGAGTTTTTATTTTTGCCAACCTTAGAGTCCGCAAAACATCATATCCTGACATGTCAGGCAAATTCAGATCAAGCAAAATGATATCATAATCATAGAGTTTTCCTAAATCGATACCTTCTTCACCCAGATCGGTGATATAAACATTAAAGTTAGCCGACTTTAACATCAACTCAATGCTTTGAGTAACTGCTCTATCATCTTCAATTAATAATACGCGCATTTTAGATCCCTCACTTCGCTCCTTCACGAATCATAAGGAGCATTTCTATTTTATATCAGTTAGCAAAACCACTGCTATAAAAACAATTCATTAAATCAAACACTTACAACAAAGTGTTTATAAACATTTCAGTAGTACGCGTAACAATCACTACTCAATTCCCCACTATCCATGATAGTGGTTAACAAAATATTTTTATTTTTGAAAGAGGCTACAAAATTATTTTAGAAAAATCGCTTATTTTTTAACATAATAAAAAAAGAAGGGCTTTCTCTATAAACTTTAACTTAAAAAAAATTGTAAAAGAGCATTATAAATTACTTTTTTACAATTTCAGTGTTTGTTTACTGAGCTTTAAACCTCTTCATTTTATAATGGGGTGGAAAAGTAAAGAAATAGTTATTGCTCTTTAAAGCAGCTTGTCTTGTCAGATGCTTTAAAGAAAGGCAAAAATTATTATAATTTCAAGTTAATAGACTGTTTTTGTCGGATAGACATATAACTAGAAGATATTTATTGGGTGTGAATGCGAGTTTTGAGTTGGCGCAATCAAGGAGTAGTGAGTATGAAGCCACGAGAAAATATGGTGCGATTGAGGATGTTTCAAGTGCGTGGAAAGCGCCGTGAAATTGCACAGCTTGAGATGATGATCGCAGAATTTGAACGAATGGTGTTAGAGCTGGAAGCACAGATTACTAATGAAGAACGTAAATCTGGAAATAATGATGTTCACCATTTTGCTTATTCTGCTTTTGCGCGTGCAGCGCGGCAAAGACGTGATAACCTGATCAATTCGATTCGTGATTTACAGCTTCAAAAAACAAACGCTGAAATTGCTCTCCATGAAGCTAATACAGAGCTGCAACGTGCACAGCTTTTGGAAGCACGAGAAAAGAAGATTGCTGCGGATGATGAGAATATTTTGATTCAATCTAATTCAATGGTTGGCTAATTTAATGGCTGAATGATCAAAGCAATTATTAAAAATCCATTCTTTCAGATTTATCTTTTGGATATGGTATAAAACAGCCAAACTTTTATCTAGTTTGGCTGTTTTATAAATTGCTTTATGTTATCAAATCGTAATCAATGGCAACTTAATGCCTGTAGTTTTGAATCTTGGTCGTTCGTAATCCCGCTAAACCGTGTTCATCGATCAAACTTTGCCATGAAAGAAATTCTTCTACAGTCAAAGTATAACGTTGGCACGCTTCGTCAAGACTTAACAATCCACCTCTGACAGCCGCAACAACTTCAGCTTTGCGACGAATCACCCAGCGCCGTGTTGTTTGCGGCGGTAGGTCGGCAATTGTAAGCGGACTTCCATCTGGCCCAATAACATATTTCATTTGTGTTTTTATCAAATTGCTCATTCGTATCCTCTACCTTGAGTCAAGGATTTGATTCGTTTATAGAGCATGAAATTTAAAAAAGAGCTAAAAGCGCTGAAAGAAAAAATTAATAAAGTGCTTGAGCATGTAAAAAGAAGCTCAAGTTGAGGTGTGTAGAAGAGATTCTTGCAATATTTTACCGGATTTTTCAAAAGAGCAAAAAAGGTTTTCTAAAAGGATTTCTCCCAAACGATTGCTATTATGCCTTATTTCTATCATTCTTTTTTTGTTTGCAGCAGCTTTTAAGAGAGTAATGCCTATGGTTGTGGAAAGGATAAAAAAATAATATAAAGACAACCTGTCGTGTAAAAGTGCTGAAGAGCGCGCATCAGAATATTAACATATGGGTAGCCATTAAACAGAGCATTAAATAGAGAATAAATATATGTTTTTAAACAGTCTTGATTTACCAGGACAACCTAAGGATTCTCGCATTGTTGTTGCAATGTCAGGGGGGGTTGATTCATCGGTTGTTGCAGGTCTTTTGAAAAAGGAAGGGTATAATGTTATTGGCATTACGTTGCAGCTTTATGATCATGGGGCAGCGACGCATCGGGTGGGGGCGTGTTGTGCAGGACAAGATATTGAGGATGCACGCCGCGTTGCAGAAACATTAGGAATACCGCATTATGTTCTTGATTATGAAAAGCGCTTTCGCGAAGCTGTTATTGATCCTTTTGCGGAGAGCTATGCTCATGGAGAGACACCAGTACCATGTATTGCATGTAATCAAACGGTTAAGTTTGCTGATTTATTAGCAACGGCACGCGAATTGGGGGCAGATGCTTTGGCTACGGGACATTATATTCGTTCGCGTTCCCATGGAGCGCATCGAGCACTCTTTCGTCCTCTCGATAATGATCGTGATCAGAGTTATTTTCTCTTTGCAACGACACAAGAACAGATTGATTATTTGCGTTTTCCACTTGGTGACCTTCCAAAAGCTCGCGTTCGTGAAATGGCAGCAGAAATGGGCTTTGTGGTTGCCAATAAGCATGATAGTCAGGATATTTGTTTTGTTCCACAAGGAAAATATTCAGATGTTATCGCAAAACTGCGTCCAGAAGCAGCTAATCCTGGCGTTATTGTCCATATTGATGGAAAGATTTTAGGTAAACATTCGGGAATTGTTAATTATACGGTTGGTCAACGTCGTGGTATTGGGGTGTCAACGGGTGAAGCGCTTTATGTGGTTTATCTCGATGTGGAAAATGCACGTGTTATTGTTGGACCGCGTGAAATGTTAGAAACGCATAAGCTTTTTTTACGTGATGTGAATTGGCTTGGTGATGAGTCGTTAGATAATTTCCCTTCTCAAGGTATTGAGGTGGCTGTAAAGGTGCGTTCAACGCGTCCTCCTCATCTTGCGCGCTTACATTATAAAGAAGGTGTTTTTTCCGTTGATTTATTGGAATGTGAAAATGGTGTGGCACCAGGGCAAGCTTGCGTTCTTTATGATGAAAATGGTCATGATGCGCGTATTCTTGGGGGAGGATTTGTAACACATTCAGAACGTGCGGCCGATACTGAAATGATGTTGAAGCGCGTTTTATGTAATCTCGAAACAAAAGATTCTGTTTCTTCTGAACTAAAAACAACAGCTTCATAAAACATAGTAAATTGATTTATAATGATATTTTGTACTCTTAAACTTGAATGAGACTTCCGGAAGATTTTCTCATTGGAAGTTTGTTTTATGATTGAATCCATCAACATTATGTCTTCTGAACGTCATAAGTGGGGTTAGGGTGTAGAAAGCATTGATAAGAAAAATGTAAAAATGTTTTTTATCAATGCTTTAAAATGCTAGGGAACGGCAATATTATTGGAGACTGGTAGATAACATACAACATCGGCTATGTTTTACAACTTAAAGTGTTATCATCTTTAGTGGTCAAAGTTCGTAAAATGGGCAAGTGCAATACCTGAGGCTGTGGCAACATTAAGGCTGTCAAAACCGTCAGTCATAGGAATACGTAAGGTTTTTGATTGTTGTAGTATATGGGGTGGTAAGCCATCGCCTTCTGTTCCAAAAATAAGTGCTATTCTTTTAGTTTTGTTGGCTTTCTTGAGAGTGTGTGAAGCAGCAGGGGAGAGTGCATAAAGATGAAAGTTTTCATCGTTTAGAGCAGTTATAATGTCATTTATATCAGCGTCTTGCGTATAGGGTACTTTGAAAGCAGCGCCGGCAGAAACTCGTATTGATTTGCGATAAAGTGGATCGCATGAGGTTTTGTCGACAATAATACCATTACTGGCAAAGGCTGCTGCATTACGAAAAATTGATCCCATATTATCGTGATTCGAGATACCACATAAAACAAGAATCAAAGCTTTTTCTGGAAGATATTGTAAAAAACTTTGTAAGGATGGCAGTGTTTTGCGTTTACCAATACCCAGAACACCACGATGAACATGGAAACCGGTGATATTATCCATAACTTTTTGTGGAACGCAATAAATGGGACATAGAGGCTGTGTTTTTTCTAAAAGCGGTAGAAGTCCAGAGAGACGGTTTGTTACGATGAGCAGTGAGATGGCAGAAAAATCTTTCGAGTGCAGTAATGCGGACAATGTTACTTTGCCTTCAGCAATAAATTGATGTTGCCGTCCAACAAGATCTTTTTCACGGATATTATGATAGGCTTTTAGGCGTGGATCATCGGTTTCATTGATTGTTATGATATTCAAATGCATGAGAGATTTTTAGTGCTTTTTTCTTATGATTTCCAGATGTTCGAGTTTATTTTATTTTAACAAAGAGAGAAAAAAACATTATTTTAAAACTTATGGTAGAATTTGTGTTGACAACGCACAACCATAGGTATAGTATGAAAATACTGATACGGAATCATATATTTTTTTTCGTATCGGGTGCAGTGTCTTGGGTCCCCGCTATTTCCCAAGTTCTGTATGCCCTTAATTTCTAAGGGAAAAGAATCTGGGTCCCCAATGCCCAGATTCTTTTTTTGAGGGTATCATTGTTCTTCTTTTTTATATCTCAATTTTTTAGTAAATCATATTTTAAAATTCTGTTGACCTGTAAAGTTACAGTAGAGTGCTAAGATATTTTTTCTAAGGTGCAAAGATGGCTTATAGATGGGTTATAATGCACATCATAAGACTGAAGAATAATGCATGATCGTGATACATTTGAGCAAAAACAAGTTTTTCGTTTATGAGACGTGAGATGGCTTTAAGCTATTCAGAAAACGGTTAATAATGAAGGTGATGTGTTTGATTGCTCTTGGGAAAGCTCTTTGTTTATTATTTTCCTCTCTTCTTCCTTTATTGGTGCTGTTCGTGTAACTGGGCAGTTTTTACGATAATAATGGTAAGCTGAGGTGTTTATTGTATGGTGAAGCTTCTATAATATTGTCGATATGCCAAAAGTATCATTATATAGTTTAAAATATTAATTCCCTTATTTCGTGAAGAAAAGGATGAGGTTCATGGATGTAAAAATCAATATACAAAGCTTAACTTTATACTCTATTTTTATTGCGTGTATCGTTTTTGCTTTGAAATATTGGGCATATCACATCACAGGTTCGGTTGCACTTTATTCTGATGCATTGGAATCAATCGTTAATATTCTTGCGTCATTGGCAGCATGGTGGGCTGTTAAAGTGAGTATGAAGCCAGCGGATCATGATCATCCCTTTGGGCATCATAAAGCAGAATATTTTTCCGCAATTCTTGAAGGGGTACTCATTATTATTGCGGCAATTGTTATTTTAAGAGAAGCATGGACAGCTCTTTCTACCGTTCAATTATTGCAGAAGCCTGGAATATGGCTTGTTATTCATCTTATTGCAACCGTCATAAATTGTATGTGGGGAATGGTTCTTATTTGGCAGGGAAAACATCATCGCTCACCGGCTCTTAAAGCGGATGGAGTGCATTTTATAACGGATGTTTTTACTTCGCTTGCAATTTTAGTTGGTCTGATTGCTGGTTTTATCGGGGGATGGGGAGCTTTAGATCCAATTTTAGCGATAATCGTTGCTGTTAATATTCTCTTACAGGGCTGGAAGGTGATTAGAAATGCTGTTCAGGGATTAATGGACGTTGGCGTTGAATTGAATGAAAGCATGCGGATTCGGGAGCTGATTTCTGCAAATGCATCGGGTGCACTTGAGGTCCATGATTTACGGACGCGTGTTGCTGGGAGGGTTACTTTTATAGAGTTTCATTTGGTTGTGCCTGCTGTAATGCAGGTAGGAGAAGCACATAAAATTTGTGATAAAATCGAAGGTGTTCTTCAAAAAGAATTTGATAATGTGCGTATTTCTATTCATGTCGAGCCTGAAGATGAGGCAAAATTGCCTCCCGGTACAACGGTGATCCCTTTTATATAAAAAGATTTTTTTCAAATTGCCTGTCCTGTTATGGGAACTATTTTTTATGATGAGGCGATTCATACTTCCCGAAAATACAATGATGCTCTTTCTTTGATTTAATTTTTGCATCAATCAAGTATAAAAGGTTAAACAGAGTATTTAAGGCAAGATTTATTCTATTTCGTTAAAACACTGTCATTTAAGGTGTGGTGAGATAAGGCATATAAAATTTGATCTATTAAGTCTTTTTAGAGTATTGAGTAAATATTCAAAATAGAGCTTGCCGGTGTATTCTTGTGTAAGTAAATCTCTTGAAATGGTTAGTAGCTTAAATTTACTTAAGAGAACGAATTGTTTACGGATTGTCGGGAGTAGATGTTTCGTTTCTTAGGGCGAAGAGGAATGAAGCTTTCGTAATAAGTTTAATGAGATTTAATTATAAATTTTATATAAAAGTTATGAATAGAATTTTAAAGTTTGTGATCATAGATTACTCATCATTATTGTTGCTAACAAATGTGTTGTTTTATCGATACAATGTGTTCTGTTTTAAGTGTTCTTTATTGCATGAAAGATAGGGGACTCATTAAAGAATGAAAAAACAAAAAATAATGCTCATATCTCTACTCTTTAAAGGATATTATTGTTATTGCTTTAGAAAAGCGCAAAGCTGAACTAAAGAATGACACTAAAGATAAAAACTGTTTTTCAATTGATGCTTTCATATTTTTATTTCAATCTGGCATCAAAAAATTTACAATAACGCATACAGTATTGGTGCATCCTAATCATAAAAATGCTGCTATATCAGGGCTATTTAAATTTATAGACACAAGAAAAAGCAAAAACTTTATAAGGAAAACAATGCTATAAAGTCAAAAATTTATACGCAATAAATTAGAGAGATAGATCGAAGTTTTATAAAATACTTTATGAGACAACAACCAAACATATCTGGCATTGCTTTTACTTATTTTTACAAACGTTTGTCTATGTCTTTTGTGCTATATTCGTAAAGATCAGATTAATGGTAATCTATAGATAATTCTTGGTTAAGAATATGAAAGGAACGCGTGATACTATAGTAGAGTTTTGCCTGTCTTTATCGTTTAACCAGTAAAAGTGATTACAAATCCGTGATTTCTCCAAAAGTGATTTTTTCATACCTATAAACAAAAGTTAGATCAAAACGACTTTTTCCTCTTAAAACTGTAAACAAATATATTGTAGCCGTATAGCTTGAACGAAGTTAGATATTTACCTGAATAACTACAGTATCTATTTTAAGAATAGAGAAGATATTTCATATCGCTATGATGTTATTAAAGAGCTCTTAAAACAATGATTCCTGGTGTTTTTGAAACATAATCCATAAAAGGAGAATCAACGACTTTTTCGTTTTCTTTTCGTGAAGAAGCATTTCTTAACATTGGCCCTTTATCTGTCATGATAAAGAAGCCCACGTGTGTTACGTCCAATCCAGCAAGTTTCGTATAAATACCAATGAAATCACCAGATTGTAAACGACCTATAACCTCCTCATTAATAAAGTTACTTGGAATATACGTTATCGTGCGTTTCACAACTGGCAACCCAGGTAGATAGCTTCCACCATCAGCTTTTTTGTTGAGATATTTTTCTATTTTTACCGCATGGGGACTTATTTCAGCGGTAATATCAGTGGCGAGTTTATATTCTCTATAAGTCCAGTCCGTAAAAAAATGTTTCCGATTTAAAAAATCAACATTACCGTTAATATAACGCGTTTTTATGACGTTATTTATGAATTCTGTTTGGGATGTTGATTTGCGCAATGCTTCAACATAATCTAGATAAGTAAAGCAATCTAAGCCTCTAAAATCGATAATCAGTTTTTCTGGTGTATTTTCTGAGCCATGTAACATATTTGCTTGGTAAGGTGTCCCTAAAAAAGATTCAGAAAGAAAATCAATTAGTGCCCCTTTTTCCTGATAATTTGTCTCTGAACGTTTTTTGAGAAGAGCATTTAATTTATTTAGAGTATAGGGATCTAAGTTTACGTTGGTTGTTTGTTCTGTTTCTATTTTATTTTCTAAAACACTCTCTTGTGAATCAGAATCCTGAACATCACATCCTGTTACCAACATTAAAATGAAAATTAATAGGGATATTTTTCGCATTTTATACACCATTTTTGAATTAAAAATTCATGACGAACTATTTCTAAAAGTGCTATTTTTTTAAATGCTGATCATGATCATCGTTAAATTTAATGGTAGCATATAATCATTAGGAGTACCAATGAATATAAAGATAAAATCATGATTTTTAAGGTTACACAAATTGCAAGCGATATGAATATTTTCTAAAATTATAGAATTAAAGAATTTTTCTCTATAATATACTTATTTTTTTAAGAGCTTATCTTTTAAAAGGTTTCAATTGCTATAGGATATCTAACGTATCCAATGGAATTGAGATTCCTGAAAACGGTGGTATGAGAGGGGGAAATGATGTCTGATAAAATTCATCATAATGTCTCTAAAACTATTGAAAATACTCTGTGTTTCATGAAATTTTGTTCATGAGTTTGTCACATAAATATTTTGTTCGTATAATGCGAAAAATATTTTTTATGCTTTGACAATGATATACCAATTAAAGATATACAAATTAAAACGTAATTTTATAGTTTTATCTTGACTCTTACTTAAATTTTTACTTTGTTATTATTTTATATGTGAAAAGTATACGGTATAGAATACTTTTAAAAGGAAAAGGGAGTTAAAAGAGAGCGGGGGAGTAATTGTATGCGTAAAATAGTGTGTATGTTATGCAAGACCAAATGCTCAATCCGAAATTTGTTCAGCGTGGGCTCACTTTAGTGTTCATCACTTTATTGTTAGATATTCTTGGCATTGCAATTATTTGTCCTGTTTTGCCTGAATATTTTTCTCAATTAACTGGAAAAGATGTCAGTACAGCTTTTGTAGAAAGAGGAAAATTACTTGCAGCTTATTCAGTGATGCAGTTTTTGTTTGCTCCTGTTATTGGCAATCTTTCTGATCGTTATGGTCGTCGTCCTATTTTGCTTGTCTCTATTATCTGCTTTGCTCTTGATAATCTGATATGTGCTATAGCATGGAGCTATTCTATGTTATTTATCGGGCGTCTTTTGTCAGGGATAAGTGGTGCTAGTTTTGCAACTTGTACAGCTTATCTTGCGGACATATCCGATGATAAAACCCGTACACGTAATTTTGGTCTGTTAGGCGTTGCATCCGCATTGGGGTTTATTTTAGGATCGTTTATTGGTGGTTTTTTAGGTCAGTTTGGTCCGCGTATACCGTTTTATTTTGCTGCTGGTTTTTCACTCATTAATTTTATTTTTGCTTGGCGTATGCTTCCAGAAACTCTTTCTCTATGGAATAGGCGCTTTTTTGATATTAAGCGGGCAAACCCCTTAGGTGCTTTTTGGCATCTGAAACAATACCCGATGGTTCTTTGGGTGTTATTGGTCTTTTTTCTTTATTGGTTTGCGGAATCTGTATGGTTAAGCATTTGGGCTTTCATTGCAAAAGAACGCTATGATTGGAGTTCTTTTTCGATTGGGCTCTCCTATAGTGTTTTTGGGATAGGCCAATTTATTGTAGTCGCTCTCATTTTGCCTTATTTTTCTAAACGATGGAGTGATTGGCATATTGTTATAGTGGGGCTTTTGTTTGCTTCTGTTGCTATGTTGGGCTATACATTCGCGACGCAGGGGTGGATGGTTTATATGGTTTGTGCGTGTACAATGCTTGAATATCTTGTTCATGCACCTATACGTGCTATTGCTTCAGCGCAGGTACCGACAAATGTACAAGGAGAACTGCAAGGAGCGATGACATCTGTTATTTCGTTAAGTTTAACATTTGGTTCTGTTTTTTATGTGTTTCTTTTTGAATGTTTTACAGATAAAAATGCACTGTTTTATTTTTCGGGTGCTCCTTTTGTTGGAGGCTTTTTTCTTCTTGTCGTTGCAACAGTTATTTTTGCCTTGCGGGTACGTTAGTTTGTTGAAAGGGGCTGGTACATACTATTTTGCTAGAGAATGCACAAGATAAACAAAATGTATCATTTTATAGGCAGAAAGTTTTTTGTGATATTTGTTTCACAAAGTGTTGTATAAAATATCGATATATTCTTCTCATTTAGTGCAAATAATTTTTTTATTTTGTGATATTGTTTGTATAGTAGAGTCCGTATTTTTTCTATTGCTTGCAAATTAATATCCAGTGCTAATGCAGCAGCATATTGAAAACAAAGATTAAAACGTATCTGCGTTAGATGTATCAGTACTGTATGAACAATTCCAAATTTTATATGGCAAATTGGAAGTAAAATATTGCGTATATTTGTTTGCATCACTTCTGGAATCGAAAGAAAACCTCATTTTGGAAGAATATAAAGTTGTAAAATTGAAAAGCCGTTTCCTGTTTTGACATCACTTTTTTATTCGGCTTTACACCTTTCAAAACCATCTAAAGCAATATCTTTTAAAAAGTAGAGATTTGTTGCATTGTCTCACACTTTAATTTTTTTATTCTTTAATAGGAATTATGCTTTTCATGCAAAATAGAATGCTTAGAATTGTATTGTGAATCCAATACTTATTTGAAGGTTAGACACTTTACTCTTTTTAAAAATGGTTTTTATCGACACACTTATCTTGCTTGGAGGGAGAAGCCAATGATGTTGATGGATACGACCTTAAGAGGAGAGGAATGAGAAAATTTAAGCTATTCAGTTCTCTCATTTTAGTTGCAAAATGATAAATAATAACACTTATTCAATAAGTTGTGTGTATAAAAATAATATAGTTTTTGCGTAGGAAGATGATATAATTTAAAGGAGAGAAGCTAGAAGGGGGGACATTTTATTTTAAGATATTTTTTTATAATTCATAATGAGATCACAGAAATGCTGAAAGAGATAGTGGCTATCTTGTGGTCCAGGAGAAGCTTCAGGGTGATATTGAACAGAAAAAACTGGTTTTCCAATGATTCGGATACCACAGTTTGAACCATCAAAGAGAGAAATATGTGTTTCTTGAACATGTTGGGGTAAAGTGGTTGCATCTACAGCAAAACCGTGATTCATCGATACAATCTCAACTTTTCCACTGTTAAGGTCTTTAACTGGGTGGTTGGCACCATGATGTCCTTGGTGCATTTTCACGGTTTTTGCACCAACCGTAAGAGCGAGAAGTTGATGACCAAGACATATTCCAAAAATTGGTAAATTATGATCAATTAATGTTTTGATTATTGGAATGGCATATTGAGCGGTAGCTGCGGGGTCTCCTGGTCCATTAGAAAGAAAAACGCCATCAGGGTTCATTGCTAGAATTTCTTTTGCAGTTGTGTGGGCAGGCACAACAGTAATGCGTGCTTTTTGTGTTGCCATAAGGCGAAGAATATTGCGTTTAATACCATAGTCAATTGCAATGATATGAAGATTGTGCACATTGTTTGTACCATATCCTTTATTCCAACTCCATGGTTTTTCATCCCATTGCATTGATGTTTGGGATGTCACGTCTTTCGTAAGGTCAAGATTGATGAGACCGTGCCATTTTTGCGCACGTTTCTTTAAAGAAGGAATATCAAAATTTCCATTAGAATCATGTGCAATGACAGCATTTTGCGCACCTTTTTCACGAATAAGAATTGTGAGCGCACGTGTATCAATACCACAAAGTGCAATAATTTTACGCGTTTTAAGCCATTGATGAAGATTTTCATTGGCACGATAATTTGAGGGATTTGTAATGTCTGCCTTGAAAATAGCGCCAACAGCACCATGACAATTGAGAGGAGTGAGAGCTTCAATATCTTCACTATTTGCCCCTACATTTCCTATATGAGGAAAAGTAAAATTAACGATTTGTTGTGTGTATGACGGGTCTGTGAGGATTTCTTCATAGCCTGTGATGGCGGTGTTAAAGCACACTTCAGCTTCAGCAATGCCTGTAGCACCTGCTCCTTTGCCTTCAATAATGGTTCCATCAGCTAAGACTAAAAGGGCTGTAGGTTTTTTGATCGTCCAAGGGTGGCTAGGTGAAGTCGTTTGTATCATAGTATGTATCCACAATTTATTCTCTGAAAGGTATAATGATCAACTTTACACAAAAACCATATCTTTAACAGATGCTGTGTATATTATTCTGGTAACGTTTCGCTTGAAATAGGCAGTATAAGTATATTCCATGAAGAGGTAAAGTCTTGTTTTAGTTTTTCGAAGATCGAGTCCTTAATTATTTTTTATTCTCCATTGCAAGATGGATAAAGATTGGTTAAAAGGCATTTTCTTCTTGAACAAAATTGGATAAATTTATGTTGCGTAACCAGATTGATGGGGCTCTTCGGGCTGCTTTGAAAGCGCAAGATAGTGCGCGTCTTGCTACACTTCGTTTAATGAATGCTGCAGTGAGGGATCGTGATATTCTTTATTATGATGAAGGGAAGCTAGAAGTGGATGATCAGCAGATACAATCTGTTTTCACTAAAATGCTTCGACAGCGTGAAGAATTGATACGAGTCTATAAAGAGTCGGGTTGCTTGGAATTGGCAGAGAGAGGACAAGCAGAAATAGAAGTTATTCGTGAGTTTCTTCCCTATCAACTTAAGGAGATGGAAGTAGAAAAGGTTCTTTGTGAAGCTTTGGCACAAACAAAGGCTGAAAAATTACGTGATATCGGTAAGGTGATAGTATGGCTTAAAGAACGATATGCGGGGCAAATGAATTTTTCTAAAGTGTGCAATAGTCTTCGTAAGAAATTGCAATAGATCTTATTAATTCAAGGGGAGTGGAAAATATTTTTTATTGTACGTCGCCTTTGTAAGACAGTAGGATGTTGATAAATGTCATTTATCTTGTACATACATACTATTATAAAAAAGTAATTTTTTGAAATAAACGAATCTTTTTGGAACTCATAGAGTAATAAAACATCTTTTATGTATTATATTTTTCTGTTCTTCAAAGCTGTTAGATCATTAACAAAACAAAAAAATTATAGAGTTTCTACTTTTTAAAAAAGATCTATTGTCTGCACTGTTAAAAATTTTAAAATAAAATGATTAGCTAATTGATACAGATTTCCAATTTTGGAGGAGTGTGTTGTTGTCTTTTTGCTGTTGCAAAGCATTTGTTTGATAAAGCGTTGCTGTATTTTTAGAGGGGTGATTATTCAGCAAGAAATTTAAACGTAGATGGTTTTATCAATATAGTATGTATCTTCTTAATTCAAGCGCTGGTTTTAATGATAAGAAAATCAGAACTTTAAAACGTTTTTTCTATGGGAGACATTTTTTAGCTGAGTTGATGAAATAAAAAGATATTTTGAAAAGAATTCTTTGTTTGTATTGTGTTTTGAGATGATTTTGAAATTCTTTTCTCTGATTAAATCCCTTATAAGCTATATAAAATCTATAAATTATGCAGAATAAATGAGTAACCTTTATTTGTGGGGATACAGTGGTGAATCCGTTAAAAATAGTTCAGTTAGCAACAATGGCTTACCCGTTAACCGCAAACGGGAACGGCGTGCCCATAGCGCACCTTGTTGACCAATATGAATGTAATCGCGCGTTAATTTGTCATTGTTAAATAAATAATGTCCTAGAGGTACAGTTCCCAAATGCATCAAGGCTTGATTGTGTAGGAGGGTTTCTTGTGGAATGACAGTGCGTCCAAGGAGCCAAGGTTTATTATCTCCCATCAATATGATTTCACGCAGCCAATAACGCGCACTTTCGGGGAGATGCGCTGCTTCGTCTGTTAATTTATCTCGCGTAATAAAACATTCGCGTTGTGGTTGAACTTGGAGGAAGGTACAATATTTCTTTAATCGAAGCGTCATTGAGCCCGATTCCATGAGCCAATCGCGAATGTTTTCTGGTATTGGAGGATTTTGATCAGAGAGCCACTGTAGAGGTGGTAAGATGGAATCTTCAAGATCAGACATCATTTTACTCCACATTTAAAGTCTTATTCCATATGTTGTGTTGGGTGAACTAAATAGATAGCTCTATTGTAATACAAGGAGTATAAAAGCAGCAGATTTTAACAGGAAGATATCAAAGGGAAAGTCGAAAGCAAAGATCTTTAAAAGAAGATATGCGGGAAATATATATTATAGGATCATTTTCATTAAACAAGAAAAATAAGGTATTATGTTTTGTCCAAGGCGCTTTCACACAATACAATACGGAATTTTCTTTATCACGTTGTGCTTACCTTCTCTCTTTATTTCTTACGAATGCAAAAGAGTTCTTCGAGTTTTTGGTAAAAAGAGTAATGTTGATGGGGCGTATAGGCATTAAGTGTTATGCAGTGGAACTTTAATCATCGTTAGTGATTTTGTAACCTTATGGATTGTTACTACAGTGAGATGAGCTGGATTTGCACACTTGGTACAAAAATAAGTTCGTATTTCGTTAAAATAACGCAACATATCTCTCCTGATATGTGTAAGTTTATATAGGTATGAAATGGTGCGTTATAAAGGTCTTTACTGCATTTCGTTTTAAAATACGGTGATAGTGTATGCCCAAAATCGCAGCTTAAGCATCTCACCATCATATCAAAAGTGGTAACAACGAGTTACAGGAAATATTTCAAACTTTGCTAGTTGTTTCCCAGTTTTTTATTGAATTCCAAAAGGTGTAAAAAACAAATGTTCTATGATCGAATTTTTTGTCCTATCCATATAAGAATACAGGCTCCTATAAAACCTGAAATAAGATAGCCAACCCAACCAGCAAAACTTACACCTAAAAGACTAAAAAGAAAGCTTGCTAGCGCAGCGCCAATAATCCCTAAGATAATATTTAATAATATCCCTGTTTGGCTTTTCATAATATACTGTGCAGCCCAACCTGCAATCCCGCCGATAATAATAGCTGCAATCCAACCGATGTTTGCATTTTCCATGATACCCTCCTTTGCCTGAATTTAAATTGTAACTAGAGTAAACTTTGTAAAAATCAAGATTTATCCCTTTTTTATCCAGTGGAAAGGATATTTCTGTTAGAGATCTTATTTATTACTTTCCTTTATATTAAAATAATATTCCACATTTACATCACAATAATACTTAATAAGTATAACTATATAATATATTTCAATGTATAAATAAATTACTTAATTGAGAAATATGAATAAAAGAAGAAAATATTAGTGAAAGTATTTTAAGAAGTCATAAACTTTATTTATATGCTTTTTTAACCTCTCTCTTAAGTAAAAAAAACAATTGTGGTTAAAGCAATAAGTAAAATGGATATTTAAAAGTTTGGAGTTTGACAATTGATATCAATGATGGTTGAAATGAAATTAAAACTGTTTTGTTGACACGTTATAGAATGCTTGTATAGGTTGAACCTCTACCAATCTTGATATAAACGTTGCATTTTTGTGGGGTTTTGCATTCCTTATAGAGCATTTCTGTTTTTGCTGCTACTGTGGGGCAATTCTCTTTTTACAAGGCGAGTTTAGGTTGAAACCATTATACTCTTGACTTTCTCTTTATGTGTTTAACAGTCTTGGCTTTGGGGTGGTTAGGCATTTTTACGTCTTTCTTCAAGAGTTCTATTTTACATGCTGCTTTGTTTGTAATGTGCAAGCAAATGACTTTGAGTAATTCATCATGAATAGATTTTAAATGAAAGAAATTTACGATGAAGAAAGCTCATTTAAATTGTCAAATAATAAAATATTTTGATTAAATAAATAGCTTGACCTTATTCAAAATTGAACAATCGATGTGATGTGTTTCTTATTCAAGTTATTTGAAAAGTTTAAGGTTTTTCTGTTTGTTCTTCAGCAGGGTTGCGTAGGCGAGAACTTTGAAGAAGTCCCTGTTCTTCTAAAATGGGGTAGATCATTGAGGTCAAAAGAGAGTTGATTTGTTTGAGGTCGCGGACAGTGTCGAGATGAAGACTGGACGATTCTACATTTTTGAGATCCCCTTCACGCAGACGTTTAAAATGTTTTAAACTCATCTCTTTTTCTAAGTTTCGTAGTTGATCTTTTTTTTGTACCAATAGGTGTGCAGTATGTGTATCACGTGAGACGAGAACGTTAAATGCTATATGGGCGTTGGCTAGTACAATGGCGTGGAAACGAAGAAGATCACTCCAGCCCTCGCTGCTGAACTGTAAACCTTTTTGTTGTTTCTTTTTAACCAGCATCAGCATATTATGAATAATGATATCGCCTGCTTGGTCTAATTTTATACAGGCGCTTAGAAGTTCTTGCGTTTGAAGAGCTTCTTCATCAGATAATTTTTGTCCCGCTAATCGTGCAAGATAAAGTTTGATGGCGGTATGTTTTTTGTCCAATATGGTGTTGAGTTGGTTGAGTTCACGAATAATATTGGGATCAGGATTTTCATAAAGTCCCATGATTTTTTCTAGCATGATGTCTACAAGATCACAAATATGAATGACTTCACGCATGACATTCGAGAGAGCGAGAGAGGGGTGTTCAAGAACACTGTCATCAAGAGCTGTTTGATCCGATAAATTGAGTGTTTTATCGGGTTGCGTTTTTTTTGCACTTATATGAACAATTTGAGAGGTTAATTTTAAAACCCATTTTGAAAGCGGTATTCCAGCAAGGAGAATGAAAACATTAAAAATAATGTGGGCGTTGATCACTTGAGTAGGGGCGTTATTGCCAAGCCATGTGATGGGAGGGTGAAAGGAGAGAAATAAGATAAGTACAAGGATTGACCCTGCCCCACGCATGAGTAAATTTCCTAAGGGAACGAGGCGGGTATTAGGAGGGGCGTTGCGCGTTAAAAGTGGTGCTATAAGAGAAGAGCCAAAGTTGACACCAAGAACCATGACAACACAGAGTTGCGTATGAATAAGATCGTAATTGGCAAAATTGACCAGCAAAATAATTCCTGCAATGGATGAATGTAAGAGGTAGGTTAAGCCAGCAGCCAACAAAAAAGTGGAAACAGGATCGGTTGAAAGATAACGAATGATGCTAGGCAAAATTTCGCTTTCACGTAAAGGTTCTGTCGCTGTACTTATCATCTCTAAAGATAAAATCAAAAGACCAATACCGATGACAATACGTCCTATTTGACGCCATTCACGTTTTTCTGTTGTCATGAAGATACAAGTGCCAATTAAAAGACAAAGGGGCACAACAAGAGTAAGGTCATAGGTGAGAATTTTTACAACGATTGCTGATCCTAATTCTCCTCCACGTACAGCCATAAGTCCCGCTACTCCAGAGACAAAACCAGATTCAACGAAAGAACCAACGAGGAGCGTTATTGCTGTAGAGCTTTGTAAAATCATTGCTGTAAAAAGCCCAAAACTTACAGCAAACAATGGTTTTGAAATGACGTGGTACATTTTATATTTAAGCCTGTCACCATAGGCGCGTTCAATTCCTGTGCGCACCATGCGTGTGGCCCAGAGAAGTAAAGAAATAGCGCCGGCAAGATGAAGGAGTACCAATGAACCATTCATGATACTTTATTCTTTCTCTGTTGTTGAGAAGATGTTTTCCTCAAAATTGAAGTTTATTGTTTTTATTTCGTTTTTGCTTTTAGTACTTGATTAAAATCATAACCGCTTGGGTTTTGAAAAACCTTTAGACCAAAACAGGGCAGAATGGAATAAAGGTGATCAAAAATATCACCTTGAATTTGTTCATAGTCTATCCAAACGGTGGTGTTCGTAAAGCAATAAATTTCCAAGGGTAAACCATTTTCTGTAGGAGGTAATTGCCGTGCCATAAAGGTCATATTAGGGTTGACGTTTAGATGCTGTTGTAGATAAGAAAAAACATAAGCACGAAAAGTTCCAATATTGGTTAAACGGCGCGTATTGGCTAAGACATCATGATTTTTATCTAATTGGGCGTTCCATTGATCAATTTCTGCTATTTTTTGCGTGAAATAATTTTCTAATAAATTAAATCTGGAAAGATATTTTTGTTCTTCTTCTGTGAGAAAATGGATACTTGATTGATCAATAAAAAGGGAGCGTTTGATGCGTCTGCCACCCGATTCTTGCATTCCACGCCAATTTTTAAAAGGGTCTGTCACAAGTTTACGGATAGGAACTGAGGTGATGGTGTTGTCGAAATTTTGAACTTTAACAGTATGCAGGGCAATTTCAATAACATCACCATCGGCACCGAGATTGGGAATTTCAATCCAATCACCAACGCGAACCATATCAGTGGATGAAATTTGAATACCGGCAACGAGAGAAAGAAGCGTATCTTGAAAAATTAACATGAGAACCGCGGCCATTGCACCAAGACCGGAGAAGAGAATAAGAGGGGAGCGGTCAATCAATGTAGCGACCATTAAAATTGTTGCAACAGCAAAAAGTGCAATTTTAGCAATTTGAATATAACCTTTTATTGGTTTTAGTCGTGCTGTTGGTCGTTGTTCGTAAAGGATGTTAATGATATTGAGACAGGAAGAAATTGTCAGGACAACAAAAAAGATAATGAAGGCGTTGGCAACATTACCGATGACAGTGCTAAATGCATCGGGCAATGTTGGTATAAAATTAACACCAATTGAAAGAATAAAAGCTGAAGTGATATTCGCCATGTATTGAATAGCATTATTAATATCGATCGTTGTATTTTTTGGGAGAAAAGAAGAGAGTTTTTTTGCTCCGTGAATGAGTAATTTTCGTCCTAGAAAGTTCACTAAAAGGGCAGCTATAGTAAGAATAACAAGCCAAGAAATAGCCTCTAACCACGGATATTGAACAATAAATTCGATCACTTTTTATTCTCCATTTCTAAAAATATATGCAGTTGAGAGTTTAAAATTTTACAACTGCTTAAGAGGAAGTATTGGAATTATGCTCTAAAGTCGTTAAATATGCAAAAAAGAATTTTTAAACTCTGTGAGAGATAATGCGTTTCCCGCCTGATTTCCTTAATGAACTACGTACGAGACTCCCAATTTCAACAGTGATTGGTCAACGGGTGGATTTTGATCCTCGAAAGAGTAAGCCTTCACGGGGAGACTTTTGGTGTTGTTGTCCATTTCATGGTGAAAAAACGCCAAGTTTTCATTGTGAGGATCATAAAGGGCGTTATTATTGTTTTGGTTGTGGTGTAAGTGGAGATATTTTTACCTTTTTGTGTGAGCTTGATGGATTGCACTTTTCAGAAAGTGTAGAGCGTTTGGCTGATTTTGCGGGAATGAAACTCCCCATTTTGGATTCACAAAGTCATAAACGTCAACTGGAAAAAGCTGATCTTTATGATGTGATGAAAATTGCTACAGATTTTTTTCAATATAATTTACGCGATAAAGGAGGTACGCAAGCACGTCGTTATCTAGATGCACGTGGCGTTACACCAGAGCTTGTAGAGCGCTTCCGCATTGGTTTTGCGCCGGTAAGGCGTACAGCTTTGAAAGAAGCTTTGAGTGCACGGGGCATTTCAATAAAGCAAATGGAAGAATGTGGACTTCTCACAGTGCATGAAGAGAGCGCGGATTCTTATGACCGATTTAGAAATCGCATTATGTTTCCTATCGAAGATTTACGCGGACGTGTGGTGGCTTTCGGAGGGCGTGCATTAGAGAAAGAGACACGAGCAAAATATCTCAACAGCCCTGAAACAGCGTTGTTTCATAAAGGAAATATACTTTATAACGCGGCAGCGGCTCGCAAAAATAGTCGCTTTGTTGGCGATGAAAAAATTCATTCACTCCTTGTTGTTGAGGGGTATATGGATGTCATTGCATTGACTAAAGCTGGTTTTGAAGGAGTCGTAGCGCCCTTAGGGACAGCATTAACGGAAGCGCAAATTGAGCTTTTATGGCAGATGGGAAAGGAGCCCATTTTGTGTTTTGATGGTGATGATGCTGGTTTAAAAGCTGCTTTCCGTGTTGCTGATCGTGTGTTGCCTCTTTTAAAGGTTGGGGTTTGTGTACGCTTTGTTTTGTTGCCACAAGGGAAAGATCCTGATGAAATTGTTTGTGCTGGTGGAGCACAACTTTTTTCTTCTTTTTTGCAAAAAGCAATTCCTTTGAGTGAACTTTTATGGTGGCGAGCTACCTATGGAAAGCATTTTGAAACTCCAGAGACACGAGCAGCACTCGAAAAACAACTAAAACAACAAATCTTTACGATTAAGGATGAAGATGTCCGTCGTTATTATTTGCAAGATATAAAAAAACGCCTTTTTGATTTTTTTCGTCCCTCTTTTTCGAAAAAAAGGGGGGGAGGGCGATATGATCAATCTTCACCAAATAGGATCTTTAAAGATCAATCCTTTTCTCTATTAGCAAATTCTGAAATAGTACGAAATTCTTCGCAATCTATTCCTTTGCGTGAAGCAGTGATTTTACTCACTTTAGCTTACTATCCTGAGTTGTGGTATGAAAATTTTGAAATTCTTTCTGAGTTAGAATTAAAAAATACTCAATTGATAATTTTCCATCAAGCTATGTTAGAAATTCTTGGGAATCAACAACTTCATGACAAAGAGACGATGGTTGCGTTCTTAGAAAAAAGAGGGCAAAAGGCTCTGTTAGAGCGTATGAAACATCTTGTGCAAAATATTGGTATGCGTGTTATCCTTGGTGGAGCACCTATAGAAGATGCACGCGCTATATTAAAACAAGCTGTCTACTTGCATCTTCAAGAACACCACCTACATAAGAGGTTACAGGATATTGAAGAGCAACTTGTAGAAAATCCTAAGAGTGAGGTTTTTGATCTGCTTCGTGAGGTAAAAAATGAGCTGGAGCAGATGCAGGCAACAGAAGCGTTAATTGAAGGGTTTGGAAGTTGGTTGGATGAAAAAATAGACGGGAATACACAAGATACGATAAAATGATTCGCTTTTTTAATGCGAATCAGTCACTTAAATTTTAGATGAGGAAGTTTATGTGGAGTGACATATTCATAAAGATAATAATTAAATTTTAGGAAAAGCGGGTAAATTTTAGGAAAAGCGGGAAATTGGTTCTTACGATAGGGTGCAGAGATTATCTCAGAAGGGCTGAGAGGTGTCGGGGAGACTTCTGGAGTTTTCCCGCGTTTTTATCTGGATGTCAAGTTTGTCTGGATGTCGAGGTGTATACAAAATGTATTCTTTCCAATAGTAATCTCTTAAAAGGAAGTATATATGAGAAACTATTGGTAGATTTTAGTGAGAACAAAAAAACTGGTCACATGGAAGCTATGGTTACATGGAAACTGTGAAGTGATCGAGTGGAGTTATGGTATGGCAACAAAGGTTAAACAGAAAGATAATGCAGAAGTAACAAGCCAAGCGAGTTTGGATGGTCCTCTTCTTGATTTTTCTGATGATGCCATCAAGAAAATGATTAAACTTGCCAAAAAAAATGGCTACGTAACAATGGATGAACTCAATGCAGTTCTTCCTTCTGACGAGGTTACATCCGAACAAATTGAAGATATCTTGGCGATGTTCTCTGAGATGGGGGTTAATGTTGTGGATGATGAGGATGAAGTTGAGTCTGAAAATTATGAAGAAGAAGTTACGGTTGAGGGTGGTGATTTAGTAGAAGCCTCTAGCCACGCAATTGCAACGACAACAAATAAGCGCGAAGTAACAGATCGTACGGATGATCCGGTGCGTATGTATTTGCGTGAGATGGGAGCTGTTGAGCTTCTTTCGCGGGAAGGCGAAATTGCCATTGCTAAGCGTATTGAAGCAGGGCGTGAGACAATGATTGCGGGACTTTGTGAGAGTCCTTTGACTTTTCAGGCTCTTATTATCTGGCGTGACGAGTTAAAAGAACAGCGTATTCTTCTGCGTGAAATTATTGATCTTGAAACGACTTATGCTGGTCCAGAAGCAAAGCAGGCTCCTGTTATTGAGCGAAGTGAAGTTAATAAGATAGAAGAAGAAAAAATGTCTTCTGGTATGCGTAATATGGGGGAGAGCGCGGGAGAGAGAAATATTGAAGAAGATGATGATGAAGACGATGATGATGTTAACTTATCACTTGCTGCAATGGAAAATGAACTTTGTCCTCAAGTTATGGAAACATTGGATTTTATTGCTCAAACCTATGTGAAATTACGAAAATTACAAGATCAGCATGTTGAAAGCAGTTTGGCAGAGCGTAAAGAGGGGGCCCTTACATCTTCTCAGAAGAAGAAATATATTCAATTAAAGGGTGAGTTGATTCAAGCAGTAAAATCTCTTTCTTTGAACCAAAATCGTATCGAAGCTTTGGTTGAACAGCTTTATGACATCAATAAGAGATTGATTCATAATGAAGGTAAGCTGAAACGGATTGCCAATAGCTATGGCATTGGCCATGAGGATTTTTTAAAAGAATACCAAGGACGTGAATTGGACGCAGATTGGATGAATTATATTGCTGCTTTGCCTACACCTGGTTGGAAAGAGTTTTCGGTGCGTGAAGCAAAAGAAATCCAAAAACTGCGAAGTGAGATACAAAATCTTGCGCAAGAAACGGCTATTTCGATTGGTGAATTTCGTCGGATTGTTATGCAGGTGCAGAAAGGTGAACGCGAATCAACCATTGCGAAAAAAGAGATGGTAGAATCTAATTTGCGTCTTGTCATTTCAATTGCAAAAAAATACACTAATCGTGGTTTGCAGTTTCTTGATCTTATTCAAGAGGGCAATATCGGTTTGATGAAGGCTGTGGATAAGTTTGAATATCGGCGCGGCTACAAGTTTTCAACTTATGCAACATGGTGGATTCGTCAGGCTATTACACGTTCAATTGCTGATCAGGCGCGCACAATTCGTATCCCTGTTCATATGATTGAAACAATTAATAAAATCGTTCGTACTTCACGTCAGATTCTCCATGAAATTGGACGAGAACCAACACCAGAAGAATTATCTAGCAAGCTTTCTATGCCGTTAGAAAAGGTACGAAAAGTTCTTAAAATTGCAAAAGAACCTATTTCACTCGAAACGCCTGTTGGTGATGAAGATGATTCCCATTTGGGTGATTTTATTGAGGATAGGAATGCGTTATTACCAATTGATGCGGCTATCCAAGCTAATCTGCGAGATACGACAACACGCGTTCTTGCTTCATTAACACCTCGGGAAGAACGTGTTTTGCGGATGCGTTTTGGAATAGGGATGAATACGGATCACACGTTGGAAGAAGTAGGACAACAATTTTCAGTTACGAGAGAGCGTATTCGTCAGATTGAAGCAAAGGCACTTCGTAAATTGAAACATCCTAGTCGTTCACGAAAATTGCGCAGTTTTCTCGATTCTTAAATAAAGGAATTCGTGTTCATTTTAATAAATCCCTTTTTCTTCTCAATGAAGGGGGAGGTCTGGTACGTTGTACTTGCATGCTTTCTTGAAAAATATGGGAAGAATTTGAATAATCTAGAAAGTGTACGATGTTTAATGTTTTTCTTAGCTTTGGAATTTTGTATTTCTCTTTCTGAAAATAACAGATGTAGGGCAAAGACTGGTGTGGTAGTCATTAAAAAAATGAAAGATAAAACATTATTTTGCGTGTAGAAGCTCATTTCTTAAGGAATGGGATCTAATAAGAATAAACTTATATTGCAACATACGGACTTTTTGATGAGAAATGTGTATTCGTTGCGGAATTTTTTTATCATTTTAGGTGACGCATTTTATTTTTTGTCAGTTTATAAAGGGATATTTCAATAGATTATGTTCATTTATATGTGCTATTTTTTGAATATTCTCTTTTTATTCAGATAGATTTTAAAAAACGATTTAAAGTATACATTGAGTTAAATCTTTTTAAGAGACAGAAATAGATAAAATTATAGAAATTAAACGTTTCATTTTTTATAGATCGTCTTAATTAAAAAAGGTGTGTCTGAGTTTATGAGTGGAGAACTTCCCTTTTGGAAAGTAAAAAAATTAGAAGAGATTTCCATTTCTGAGTGGGAGAGCCTTTGTGATGGCTGTGGCCGTTGTTGTCTCCATAAAGTTGAGGACGATGATACGGGTGACCTTTATGCAACCAGTATTGCTTGTCGCCTTTTAGATGGAGAAACCTGTAGGTGTCGAAATTATGCCCATCGTCAATCAATTGTACCAGATTGTATATCGCTAGACATTACGACAGTTAAAACAGCGCGGTGGCTTCCAGAAAGTTGTGCTTATAGATTAATTTATGAGGGAAAAGATCTTCATTGGTGGCATCCATTGGTATCAGGAGATTGTCAGACGGTACATACAGCGCGTATTTCTGCACGCGGACAGATAGAGGTCTACGAAGACGAATTGTTATCTGAGGAAGATTATCTTCATCACATTACTGATCTTCTATGTGAAGGCCAGTAATATGATTTTTTATACAACAGTTGGTGACTTAATCGATCGCAAAGACTACAGTGACGCTCACATTATAATTTAATTCGCCACCTGCAAAATTTGTATTTGCGTAGCTTGCATCTGCTGCTCTACTCATGAGGCGTGGTGTTGGGTGGTAGTAATCATCTTTTTCATTGATTTCAATAATTTTTCCTAATTTTAAATCGGCTGCTTGCGCTATCGTTTGTGCTTTTTCAATGGCTTCAGTAATGGCTTTTTTACGTGCTTCTTGATAAAATGGCTTTGTATCTGCGTTGGTAAAAGTAATGCCGTTAACTGAATTAACACCTAGTGTCATCGCTTGATCAAAGATTTTACCAGCATTGGCAAGATCACGAATGCGCACGGTTAAAGAATTTGAAACATGATAAAGTTTTTCATTATTCTTTTTTTCATGGTGTTTATCAGAGGTCGATTGATAAATGGATAAGCCTGATGTTTGCAAATCATTTGCTTGGATGCCATTGTTTTTAAAGGCTTTTATAATATCATTGATGGACTGATTATTGGAAGCTAATGCCTTTTGGGCAGTTTTGTCATAGGTAACAACGGCTAGATTAATAATTGCCATATCCGGTGCGGCTTGACTTTCTCCGATTGCAGTTACTGTAATCGTTGCATTTTTCATTTTATTTTCTTCAGCATAAGCACGTACAGTCAATGATGTGGCTAAGAGTGTAAATGCTAATATAACTGTTTTAACCAGAGAACACTTCAGTGGTTGAATTTTCTTTTCTATCATATCTATTCCTTCATATTTATCAGTTAACTATTCTCTCATTTTTAAGAGTTCTTGTAAAGAAATTAGGGCACTGAAAAAAAAACCAATAGAAAAGAGAAAAAGATGGGTTATAATCTTTGTCAGCTCTTGTATCATAGGGCATTTTAGTTTAGAGAGAAACAACCTATGTGGGGCCTGTAGCTCAATTGGTTAGAGCCAGCGGCTCATAACCGCTTGGTTGGGGGTTCGAGTCCCTCCGGGCCCACCAATAGGGAAATGTCCAATAGAAAAATGGATAGCTTATATAAAAGTTTTGAGATTCTACTTTTTTCGTTTTTTATTTAGTTGTTTTCCTATTTGTTCTAGAATCCTTTCGTCGTTATTTGTTGCAGCTTTTTCTCAGTCGCTTAACATAAAGTGAGGGGATGTTTTTTTTAGTCTCATCAAAGAAGTGCTCTCATTTGCAACATTGTAGCATTTGGATTAACTGATATGCATCGCTATTTACTTTCTTAATTCATATACTGTTTCGTACTTTTTCTGTATAATGTTCGTCATAAAATAGAAGGCTAAGAGCTTCATTGGATAAGTTTATTTATGCTTGTTCTGCAAATAAACAGATCTCAGTAAGACCAATTTTAAAGATTGTATCTGTTCAGAACAAATGGCTCAAAAAACATTTAGTGTAAATTTGCTTTTTTCTGAGTGATGTTAATGTCTTTTAGACGTTCGAATAGCATTATCGTGATGAAAGGTTGTATATAAGAGAATGTGATCCATAGGTGTTCATATTATAATATATCACGGGGTCAACGATGATAACATTTGTTGATATTGTCTTTTTTCCAAGAGAGGAGTTCTATTTGATTTTTGAGAAATATTGTTCATAATGATGGTGGCGTGTTCTGTGAAAAGAATTTCATCAATTGATCGATTGCTTCTATCGCTTTGCATCATCCAGATTTTATTGTAATAAGCATTTTATTATTCTGTAAGAAATGCTTTCTATGATATTGGAAAATTCGTTAAAATGCCGTTTTCTGTCTTTATGCATTTTTTTCTTAATGCTCAAATTATAGAGTTTTCATGTAATCCGAATTATTATTGAAGAGCAGACGTCTTTTTTGATTTTACTTTCATAAGGGATCGGCAATATTTCGGTAAAGCTAGCATTTTTTGTATTGCTAACAGTTTTCTCGTATTGATTGTGTAGAGAGTTTTATCTTGGTTATGAGTTTTCTCTCTTATGAAAACTTATTGGCAGAGAGGGTGATTTTTTGGGGAAAGTACACTTCTTCTTCAAAGGTACACTTTGAAAATATAATTCTTCATTTACATAAGGGAATTTCTCTCTTGTTGTAAATCTGCATACAATTTACGTACAAAGATTATGCGTGATGATTCGTTTTATTTTTTAATAGTATTATTTTTGCTTATGATAGAGACTTATATTAGTATTTACAAAGTGCGTTTAGAGGGGAGGTTCCTATAAACGTGTTACAGAGTTTTAGGTAGTGTGGCTCTGTTTATAAGAATTTATTCCTATAACATTGTTATATTCTTGCTTTGCAATATTGTTTAAAAAACATAGATGGTGCTATGTAGAATAAAATTGTGATATATTTTTTCAAAAAAGCTTTTTCGTGTTCTCTTATATAGAGTTCAGGAGTGTCTTCAGGGATATTTTCACATTAGTTTTTATTGGTTCGAATCATAAGTTATGCGTAACATTATTCGCGTTTTTGATAGATCATACCAATTTCCATAAGAAGGTCTGGATCACGTGATGCTTGTTGTTTCACCATGGTACATGGCTAATAGAACTTCATCTGATTTTGTAAAATAAGTTTGTACACAATTGCTTTCATACTGCCTATTGCAAATATTTTTTTCTAAGGTATGAGATATATTTAAACGCTTTAGCGTTATATAGTTTGACTACATGGAGTATGACTATGAAGAATGATAAAAAATTTGAAACAACTTTATCTGATATTATTGTGAAATGGGAGTCTTTATCGACGTCTCAAAAGCAAGCGATATTGGATAGAGTAGAAAATTCTACAGGTTCTGCTCATTCAACAGAACATTTAAGGCTTCAATCTTCTTTTTATCTCCAGACGAAATCAAAGTTATGAGTTTTAAGTCTTCATCGGAGATGTTGAAACCAGTTATTACATATATGGCACTAGCATTTCCCAGTGTGTTCAAAATAGCCATGAGTTTATCTACTGAAGGCCTCTTTCCTCCATTTATCATTTGTTGGACATAATTTTGTCCACAGCCTGCAGCTCTGCTTATTTCAATCATTGTTCGTCCGTCACTTTTAATCAATTCAACTAAGCGTTGGAACCAATCTTTTTCAGTCTTTGTCATTTTTAGACCTTTACATATTTACGCTATAGCGTTAATATTGCGTTGCGAATCCAGAATATATGATACAAGGAGCGTGAAAATATCCATGTGTAGCTCTTCGCTAATGAAGCATATAGAGTTGTTTTTAACTAATAACAAAATGTCCCCATACACTTTCAGATTCGAATCAATAAAAAATGGTTGCTTAGTTCCACGGTTGTGAAAAAATAAACGTGTATACCAGAAACGGCGATACACACTCGTATGTTTATGAGATTTCACTGTGATAGTATACGTAGCAGCATTATAAATCAAGATATACCCCAACATCAGAATTTGTAAAAAAATTCTGCGTTGAGGTGGTGTGTGAATATAATGAAGCTTTAGAGCCTTAAGAGACAGGATAATGGCTGTAGAAAAAATGTAAATTCATAGGCAAAAAATACTAATTTCTCCTTTATTGTAATAAATTAGATCACTATCAGATGGTAGATCGTATATATGCGTTAAAAAAATTTGGAAAATATCAAAAAAGTGATCTTGGGTATTTTATTAAACAGGAAGGTAATCTGAGTCACAAAGGTGGTTGTTTGGGAGAATTGTACATTTGATTAATGCCCTTAGGGGATAAATGTGTTTTTATGATGCTGCGTTTTATAATGAAGCCTGTATTTACAATGATATTGTTATTGATAACAAGGCATTAACATATGGTTGTGTAGTTGTTCGTAAGAGTTCGCATGTTTATGAAAAATAAGAACTTTACCGTTATTTGAATATGAGTGGAGATGCATATGTTTACGTTAATGCTGTCTTTTTGATCAAGTTTTAAATGCTCAATGTATTGAATGTTATGGTGATACTCGTGATTGTAGAAAGGCTCGAGTTATAATGATGCTTTAGTTTATGGTGATGTAAAGATTTTTGGGAAGGCAAAATTTTACAGAAATGCTGTGCTTTGTGACACTGAAGATTTGTGTAATAATGAAAAACTTTCATATATAGCCGCATCCCACATGGCGTAAAAAAGGAAGATAGGAACGATTTGGGTAAGGCTTGTATGATTGCATGGCATCGTCAGTTTTATTTTACGTTCCTTATTTTTTGTATTTTGTGTCAATAAGTGTGTCGCAAATAATTGGTGTAAGCGTGTAGATTTAGCCGCTTTCAGAGATTTTTTTGCGTCATTTATCAATGCTTTAATGGAGAAAATAAGAATGCCGAGAGTGATTATTCACACTTGGAACATGCAGTTTATTGTATTCTTTTTTTGATTGAGGATGAAACAAATTGGTCAAGATGATCACTTTCGCGACAATTTAAGGGAGATCCAAATGAGTGTAAACGAAATTTTATTGGGAGCAATGGTTGTTGTTTTGTTGTGCAGTGGGGTTATATTTCGGTTTGCTTTATATTATCGCAGTCAAGTGAAAGTTTTAAAAGAGGAATCTAGAAGAATAAAGCATGAGTTTTTAAGAGATTCTATGAAGATGACTGAAGAACGAGATAGAGCTATTAGAGAGCAAAGTATGGTGATTAAAAGACGCGACCAAACAATTGAAAAACTGAAAAAACAAATTAAGCAATATGAAAAAAATGAAAAGAAATATCAAAAAATGCTTAAAACTGAAGATGATAAAGAGTGATTATATTCATATTTTGCATTAAAAGGCTTGGAAATGTGTTAGGAAGATTGGAATGATGAGAGAGACAAACTTTAATGGTACTGATGGAGAGATTGTATCTGAAGAGAATATTCAAGTTTACTCTGATTTTATGAAAACATTTAAGTTTATAAGACAGAGCATCGTTGGTCATAAAATTAAGAGTTTATGATGATAAACCAGTTTATAGGTATGCTGGTTATTAAAAAGCGCGTCTATACAATTCAGAAATTTTATATTATTGCTAGAAACAATTTTGCATGTTCCTTTTAGATATAAGGTATAAATGCTACGATAGTTCAGCTAATAGGTATAAAAAATTGCATGATAATAGAAGAAAGAGATATTCGCTTTTTATGAAGATGAGATGGCTAAGTCAGCTATGATTATTAGATACAGAAGAGGAATATGAACGTAAAAGATATGAATATCTTGTAGAGTAATTATATTTCATCATTGATGATTTATCTTCTTTTCATGTGCATTTATTTTTTATGGAAAATACAAGACTTAAAAGATTTTTTTAATAAATGCTATAGAGAGTTGAGTATGACTGAAAATAAACATATAATCTGAAAGAATTTGACTGTTATTTGTGAGTGTGAGAAATAACACAAAAGCTCCTTCCCTTTGAGGGAAAAACAATTACTTTTTATTTGTCATAAAAGTAACTCACATACCATTATATAAAATAAACGCTTGTTTTAATGGTAAAAAACGTTATGACTGGAGCTCTCTAATAAGAGCTTTATGCGTAATTTCTTTGATTTGCTCAATATTGATTAGGATATCTTGTTTTGTTGGATAACCTTTACTAGAAAAAGCAATCTTTTGCGCATCTCCTGAGATTAAACGCCAGTACCATTGATTGTGAACTCCTTGAAACACCTCAAAATACATGCTTTCCACCTCATAAAATAGCTGATAATTTTCAGGATAAATATTTAACTAATCCGTTTGTGAGTACTAATGTATGTCTCTATAGGAAGTCGTCAATATATTTCCCTTAAATTTTCTGACCTTAAAAATAATTTCTATGAGAGCTATTATCCTTTTAACAAGAAAAAAATTCTTGTCAATAAGATATGAATGAGAATTTTATACTAAAAAATTATTTTTTTTAATTTAAAAACACTATACTTTCATTTACAATGCAAACGTTGTTATTGTCGTTACAGAAACAAATTTTATAAATTAGACAAAATTCCACCAGCGCGGATAAAGTAAAAAATACTTTTCTCCATACTGGTAGAGTTTAATCATTTCTTGTTTTTTCTTTTGAAATAGACGTTTATTGATTAACTATAGCCTCTTTTTGGGATACGCTTCGAATGAGTAAATCAATGAATAAGCTAAGGGTATAAGAATTGGCCATTTTAGCTTTCATATCGATAAGAGAGGTTGTGGTTTTAGGGTTAAAGCCATTTGATAAACCTTGTCTTGACAAATATTGCTGCAACTTTTCATAAGAACTGTCGATTTTTTCTTGATTTAGTTTTTCGTTACGATCACTATCGGCAAGTGTTTCTTCCAGTCCCTCGATTTTTTTAATAAAATAATTCCAGTCAAAATCACCTTTTGTATATTCGGTGTCAAACATTTTTCCTTGTCCAGTTAAAAGCCAATTAATATTGACACCATATAACGTGCGGTATGTTTGTAAGACACTAAGATTGGGTTCTCTCTCTCCACGCTCATAAAAAGCAATGGAATTTTTTGTCATGCTAAAACTTTTAGCTAAGGTCTCACGTGATGGATCGCCTAAAGCAAGACGTACATAACGTAAACGCTTTCCAAATATGGTTTTTGATTCAGTTTCAGGACGTGCCACGAATTATCTCCCTCGGTAAATCATCATGGTATAAATCATTAAATAATAAAAGCACACTATGTATTAATATTCTATGATATAATGTCAATATTTATAGCTTTAATTTCTTTTTATTTTTTTATTTTCGTGGATAGAAAGCAATCTTTCACTTATTGTATTGACAATTGATACTCACTTCAAAACAACATTCCCTGTTTGCTACATTTGTCTCTTGCTTTTTTTGAGAGAATTTTCATGTAACTTTACCATATATATTCTATACACCTCTGCATTAATAGATGCAACTTTAAAGAGATGCAAACTTTGGATTTGTACTGGGTGTGCTTTAGATGAATTAGAAATAAACTTTGAGGAATGATCATGGCCCTATTACGCTATTTTGGGTTTGCTTTTTTTTTCACGATTATTGGTGTCTTTTTAGGAGGGATTATTGGTTGGTTTGAAACGGAAAGTATTACTGGTTTTCTTAAATATTTTTTTATTTGCTTTGTTTTAGGAGTTTTGGAAATTTCTTTATCTTTTGATAATTCTATTATCAATGCGCGTGTTCTTAGTAGAATGGATCCGTTGTGGCGTCGTCGTTTTCTTATATGGGGCATTTTGATAGCTGTATTTGGGATGCGAATTGTTTTTCCATTATTGGTGGTTGTCGTTGCTGTTGGGATTAATCCAATTGCGGCAGTCAAATTAGCGATATGGGAACCACATCGATATGCTGAAGTTTTAACCGATGCACATATGGGGATTGCTGCTTTTGGAGGCACTTTCCTTATGATGGTTGGCTTAAAATATTTTTTTGATTCTGAAAAAGAGGTGCATTGGCTTAATGTTATAGAGAGACCTGCTCAAAAGTTTGGGGCGCTTGTTGGGATTGATATTGCAATTGTTTTGATTTTGATCTTATTTGTTTCAGGGCAGATTGACGCAGAAAATAAAATAACTTTTTTATTGGCAGCCCTTTATGGACTTTTGACCTTTATCGGTGTTGAAGTTGTGGGTCATCTCTTGGATACTCCTCAAAAGACTTTAACAACAGTAGCTCACGGGGGAGTAGGGGCGTTTCTTTATTTAGAAGTTCTTGATGCTAGTTTTTCTTTCGATGGCGTAGTCGGTGCTTTTGCCTTTTCACACAACCTTTTTATTATTGCGATAGGTCTTGGTATCGGCGCATTTTATGTTCGTTCTATGACAATTATGTTGGTTGAAACAGGGACATTATTGCATTATCGTTATTTGGAGCATGGTGCTTTTTATGCAATTCTAGTTCTTGCAGTGATTATGTATCTGCAAACGATTATATCGGTTCCTGAAGCTTTAACAGGACTTGTGGGAATCTGTATTATTGGAATGGCATTATATTCTTCGATTCGTTTTAAGCATCGTCAATTGGATAAACATGTTGTGTCTAAGTAATGGAGATTTTTATTTTTTTCACGCTTTTGTTTATCGCATATCTTTGAATAGAAAGAGGTCTTTCATGCAAAATGAAATACTATTTTATTGCTTATTTGCGTTTTTGTTTTAAAGTTGAGTCCATCGCATGATACTACCCCACGAAGGGAATGGTGTACAATCTCTAGGATGTTTTTTGACCTAAATATAGGGCATAAATATAGGGTAGAAAGCTGGAGCTATTATACTTTTTACCAGCTTTCAATTTATGACAAGCTCTTGTATTTAATGGTTTGTAAGAAGCCTTTTTACTGTTTTTTTGAATGATTTTTATTCATATATTCATTCTCTTTGTAATGTGTAAGAGAATGGTTTTGAAACAGATTTGAAATGAGAGGATTTACGATATTCTGGACTCTCACTTAAATATGTGAAAAATAACTTATCCTTTATAAATCAGTATATTATAATGGTAGATTAGAGAAGAATATTTTAAGAGACCATTAAAAGTTCTATACCAGCTTCGTTCATCGTTTTAAGCATAGTGTTTAGTGATCCGTTTACATCAATACCAGCGCAGGCATTTAATGAAACACTGACTTTAAAACCGCATTGTATAGCATGAAGAGCAGAAAATCCGACACAAAAATCAGTTGCTAAGCCACACATAATGAGCTTGGTAAAACCATGTTCTTTGAGATAAACTTGTAAACCTGTTGGTGTTTTTTGATCATTTTCAAGAAAAGCAGAATAGCTATCCATTTTTTGATTATAGCCTTTTCTAAGGATAAGTTGTGCTTTTTCTACTCTAAGAGATGGATGAAATTCTGCTCCTTGTGTTCCTCGTATGCAATGATCAGGCCAAAGTATTTGAGGACCGTAGTCAAGAATGATGGTATCATAGGGCTTTTTTTCAGGATAGCAGGAAGCAAAGCTGCAATGGTTTTTGGGGTGCCAGTCTTGGGTTAAGATAACGTGGTCAAAATGATTTATGAGATTATTGACGGCGGGTAAAATAGCATCACCTTGTGGTACGGCAAGTGCTCCACCTAGTAAGAAGTCATTTTGAACATCAATGACGATTAAGGCTTTTTTTTCCATAAATATATTCCTATACGAGATGAGCTTTTATTGTATTTTTAAAAAGCTATATGTCGTCTTGAAGTTTTGAAATGATGTGCTGGATATTGATATTATTTGTATAATTATCAAGCCAAAAGAGGGGGATGGATAAGTTTTTACAATTGGTTTTATAATTTTTTACAAATTGTAACCACGTACCAATGGGAAGTGCACTGTAGTCATTTTTTGCTACGTGTTGATGCAAAGCTTTCATGATCATTGGGCTTGGAACGTCAGATCCCATAAGGCGGCGATCGTTTTGTAAACGTAATTTAAGCCATATCAAGGCAAGGGGGGAAGACCATTGTTTTCCGTAGCAAAAAATCGATGAAAAAAGGGAAGGATTTTTTACTGCGTAATATAAAGCCCATAAAGCGAAAAAAGAAGGCGCATAGAGAATTGCTTTTCTTTTTGGTACCATATTACATTGATAAGTCGGTTTAATACGATAAAAATACAATGTTATATCTGGTATGGAAAAGAGAGGCAATGTTTGATAACAGGTTTCAGGTACAGCTAAAAAGATTTGCTTTTTGCTTTTTGGGGGGATGTTTTTTTGCATTCAGGACCATACTGGGGCTTGTGAGATTAGAAAAAATGTACCAATATAAAGCGAAAAGCTTTTGATACGATGCAAGTGCTCTTTACTGTACAGTTTCAAAAAGCAAAAGCAGTTTTTTCAAAATCCTAATCTTTAATATCGCACAATATAAAGAGAAATTTATGGCACGTCAATTTATCTATCATATGGCTGGGCTTAACAAGTCTTACGGCAATAAAAAAGTTCTAGAAAATATTCATTTGTCTTTTTATCCAGATGCGAAGATCGGTATTTTAGGGCCGAATGGTGCAGGGAAGTCAACTATTTTACGTATTATGGCTGGGCTAGATAAGGAATATACGGGAGAAGCATGGATTTCTGAAGGAGCACGCTGTGGCTATCTACCACAAGAACCTTTGCTTGATGCGAGCAAAGATGTGCGTGGCAATGTGATGGAAGGTGTTGCAGATAAACAAGAAATTCTTGAGCGTTATAACGAATTGATGATGAATTATAGTGAAGAAACGGCGGATGAAAGTGCACGGCTTCAGGATATTATTGACAGCCAGAATCTTTGGGATTTAGAAAGTCAAGTGGAAATGGCTATGGCTGCTCTTGGTTGTCCGCCAGCCGATGGAGATGTAACAAAACTTTCGGGTGGTGAAAAGCGGCGTGTTGCACTTTGTAAATTGCTTTTGTCAAAACCTGATTTGTTACTTTTGGATGAACCGACAAACCATTTAGATGCTGAAACGACGGCTTGGCTTGAAAGGCATCTACGTGAATATCCTGGGGCTGTGCTTTTGATAACCCATGATCGTTATTTTCTCGACAATGTGACGGGTTGGATTTTAGAGTTAGATCGCGGTAGAGGTATTCCTTATGAGGGGAACTATTCTGCTTATTTGGGGGCTAAAGCCAAGCGTTTGGCTCAAGAAGGCCGTGAAGAGGCAGCGCGTCAACGTGCTTTATCACGTGAGCAAGAATGGATCGCTTCTAGTCCAAAAGGGCGACAAGCAAAGTCAAAAGCTCGGATTAAGGCTTATGATGAGTTGGTTCAAGCGGCACGTGAGCGCCGTCCTGGAGAGGCGCAAATTATTATTCCTATTGGAGAAAGATTAGGACAGGTTGTTATTGAGGTTGATAATCTCTCTAAAGCTTATGGTGAACGTGTATTGATTGATTCTCTTTCTTTTAAGCTTCCTGCTGGTGGCATTGTCGGTGTTATTGGGGCCAATGGTATGGGAAAGTCGACTTTGTTTAAAATGTTGACGGGACAGGAACAGTCCGATTCAGGTCAAATACGTATCGGTGAAACAGTTCACATGAGTTATGTGGATCAGAGTCGCGATTCCTTGGTGGGGAATAAAACTGTTTGGGAGGAAATTTCTGGTGGAAATGACATTATTAAATTAGGCAAATATGAGATGAATAGCCGCGCTTATTGCGGGGCTTTTAATTTCAAAGGGGCAGATCAGCAGCAGAAGGTGGCAAATTTATCAGGAGGACAGCGCAATCGCGTACATTTGGCGAAACTTCTAAAAGAGGGGGGGAATGTGCTTCTTCTTGATGAACCGACAAATGATCTTGATACTGAAACATTAGGTGCATTGGAAGATGCATTGGAAAATTTCGCTGGTTGTGCAGTTATCATATCGCATGATCGTATGTTTCTTGATCGGTTGGCAACACATATTTTAGCCTTTGAAGGTGATGGTCATGTAGAATGGTTTGAAGGTAATTTTGCTGAATATGAGGCTGATAAAGTTCGTCGTTTGGGGGCGGAATCTCTTAATCCTAAGCACGCAAATTATAAACCTCTTACACGCTAGAATTTTTTATCTTATCTCAACTTTGTTGGAATAATAGTGTATTTTACTTGTGTTTTTTATTTCATAAATAAAGTGTATCTATATTTTGGAAGTTTTTATTCATTGAAAAGAGTAAGAGACACTTTATGAAATTATGACCTATATAGGGTTATTCTACTCGTGATATATAACGGGTTATTGCTTGTAAAATTGCAATGAAAAGGAGGGGATGAAGAGCATAGTACTCTTTCTACAAATGCTCTGGTCATTGAGCATTATCATCTTTACTTAATAAAAATGCAAGTTGGCACCATCATGTTATTTATTTTCTCTCAATGGTGTGCAGTTCTTGTTTTGAGGTGGGCATAAAAGATATTTTTATCCATATGTCCCCTCTGTTTATGAGCTGTAAGAGAATGATTTGGATTGATTTATCATGAATCGATTTTAAGTGAGAAAAATTTACGGTATTCCGGTTTTTTATTCAAGTTGAAAAATGATAAATTGTTATTATAAATCAATGTATTCTCATTATAACGAGAAGCAGAGAGATAAGAGCTGTTCGTTTTTACATTGGCCTTTTTTTTCATAGGATGATAAAATAGAGAGAACAAAATAGAAGAGAATATGCGTTTTATGCTTGACTTTTTTTCCTATAAACAAATGTTTATAGGAGTGTTTAGGGGATAATTATGAAAAAAAGTGCAAGTTTAGATGCAATGATTGTGCTGCTGAAAGCGATCGCGGAAGTAAGCCATTTACGTGTTCTTACCCTCTTGCATCATGAAGATTTAACAATTCCTGATTTTATTTTTATTCTTGATCAGTCGCAAGCGTGTATATCACGATATTTACGTTTATTGTACGAAGCACGATTGATTGAGCGTTATCAGAAGGGAGATAGCCTTTATTTTAAGCTTTGTCATGATTTTTGGGGTAAAGACATTGTGAAGGGTGTTCTTTCGGCTTTGCCAAAGCATGATGTGTTGTTAGCGCATGATTTAGAACGTTTGAAGGATGTTAAAAAGCAGCGTCAAAAAACGAGGAAGAAGCATTTTTTACAAAATGCGTTGCAATGGGATGTATTACGGTCATCTTATATGGCAGATCATGGTGTGGAAAACGCTTTAATTGAAATCATTGGCAATAAACCATTTCAGACGATGCTGAATATTGGAATAGGTGGAGACTCTGTCTTAAAATTGTTTTCTAACCTTTATACGCATGCGGTTGAAGTCGTGCTTGATAGCAATGTTGTTCACTTGTCTGTTGGAGATACAACTTTTGATTTAGTTATTCTTCATTGGGTTTTGCATTTTCTTGAAAATCCTGAAATATTTCTTCATGAGATATCAAGTGTTTTGCGTCCTCATGGACGTTTATTGATTGTGGATTTTGGTTATCATGAAATTGAGTCTTCATATTCTGATCAAGCGCATATGCGTCTTGGATTTTCGGCTTTACAAATAGAACAATGGCTAAAAAATGCCGGACTTATTCTAGAACAAACGGTTTGTCTTACTCCTATACAAAATGAAAACAGTGAGGAGGGCATGGTTACACTTTGGCTTGCTCGTGATCCGCGTTTATTGGTTGACGATATCAAAGATAAACAAGTAGATTTTGCATAAAGAGCGTTTGTTAACGTGCTTTATTCTCTGATTTTTCTCAAGAAATAGCGCAGAGATAAAACTTTATTTAATTATGGCTCATCTATTGTTTTTTACATTTGTATTATGTTTTTATATGAGAGTCTTGGTGTTTCATAAGGGCGTGTAGCCTGTAATCATGAAAGCACCTTCTATAGAGATTATTTAAGGTGTCTTGATATCATATTTGTTTATTAGCCAATATATTGATTTTAAAAGATCATTATTTTTTAGACCCAATGAGAGGTTTGAATACAGGAATATTTTTTCATTTCAAATTTCCTGTTTCAGAATCCAAAAGAGTCTGTTTGTCTGTTACAAGAGAAGATATTTATCTAAATAATACCGTTTGTAAAAGGAAATACATTTTCTAAATGTGAGAGTGGCTGCAATATAATACCGCACAATATAATATAGTGATGGTTTATACCTTCATAAATGTCAAAAATGGTGGTGCACAATAGATCTTAAAATGTCTCTTTAAAACAGCTACTTAGATAAGAAGTCCCTTGGAATTTTTAGTGAGGTGTGCAAAAAGATGCTCTAAAAAGAACAAAAAAGTAAAAGGGTAAGACAAGGTGTTATTTTCATTATTTAAAACACAGCGTTATGAGCGTGTTTGAAAGTCGTAAAGGTAAATAAAAGGAATGGTAAAGATGGCAATAGGTTTTTATCTTTTGGCTTTTATGTTTGCCGCTCATCTTATGAGGCAGTCCGTGGGTATAGCGTAAAATTGATAGGGCACCACCGTCTTTAGTTTAAGTAAAAGTTGTAAGCCGCATCATTGTTTTATGTTTCAGTTCCGCATGTTACTGCAGATCTTTCTTTAAAATGGTTCATAGAAGGTATTTTTGACTCTTTTTATGTTTTTATCCATATGCCTCTTCTTGTTTGTGATGTGCGATAGTGTGGCTATTCATTAATTCAATAGACGAAGATTGAAAATAAGGGAATCTTACGTTCTTGAGATCTCTCATGTAAATTGTAAAACGATGCGTTATGATTGTAAATCAATGAGTTGTTTACGTTAGAAGAACAGACTATAATAATTTTTGAGCATAGAAACTACTGTGTGTATTATTTTACAGAATCATTTAAATGATAGAGATTAAGAGAAAATGTCTGCATTGATCTCGGTTTGTTATGTTAAAATGCGGTAAAGACTGTAGGTTATTGTAAAATAGTTTATCGTTATTTGGAATGATTATAGGACGTGATTCGAAACAAATACCTTCAGAGTTCTCATTTTTTCATAAGATGGAGCTGTTTAAATTTTCCATTGATTGTTACATGAAGGATGTGACAATACTTTAATGATCATTTACAGAAATTTTTTATAACGATAGATAAGATTTTATTTCTATAACTTATTGTTTTTATTTAAATAATGCATAGCTTTCTTGCAAGAGGATGTTTTTCATTTTTTACGGTTATTTGTGTAAGATTTTAAAAATCTACGTTTTTCTTTTTGTGGTGATGGCTGTTGGAAAAGTGATTCTACTTTTACATAGTTTGATTTTTATAAGGTGGATACGTAGAAATTACGTTTTTTTAATTATGGTCATCGGAGTTATGAAAGAAACTATTTAAAAGTTATAATGATGGTAGATTCTAATTGATAATTCTTGAAATAAAATTGCTTCAAATTGGGCCATTTTAAACTTTTTTTGCCTAAATTTAAACATTTTTAAACAATTTATAACTCTTTTGTGTTTTTTTGCGTAGAAGATGATAAGAATTCCTTGTTGTTTAAAGAATTTTATTCCATAGCAAGAATATTGCATCGGCTATCTTAGTAGTTGATGTGAGAGGACGATCGGGGAACCTCCTCCCCCCCCCCCGCGTGGATCCCCTAGATTGTCTGGCCTGACTGAGGATTTCCTCAGTCAGGCTTTTTGTAATTGTTTTAGGGGATTTTGTAGGTGTTATTGGGGGAAGTGTAAGATCTGTTATTAGTTTCGCCTTTGGTGCCTGAATACACAGGGGGGCAGGTCTTGTTGGCGGATAGTGTTAGCGTATTCATTTTCAATAATTTGATTTTTCTTTATTGAGGCATTATTGAATGCTATAAGGGGAATCATAAAAGGAATCTATGTTTGTGTTCTGTGATCTTTAGGTAAGAGATAATGGAATCTTCTTCGCGTCGTATTATTTTTATTTTATTTGTATTTTTTATTTTTGGCGCTGTCTTTTTTGCTTCCCGAAGCGGTGCTGTTTATCAGTTTTTTTCCGGTCGCTCTTCTTCTTCTTCTCAGAAGCTTGATGTAACAGAGGAGGAGTTGTTAGAGAGATTGTCCGTATCTTTTCCAGATATTATCAAGCATCTTTCTAAGATGAGTCCTCAACAGCAAGAGTTGTTTATTGCGCAGCTGCGTCGTGACATAATTGCGCTTGCTTCTAAAAGTGGTCAGAGTCGTGAGCAGGCTCAAAAATCTGGTGAAATTGTTGCTATGGCTCTCTCAAAAGCGATTTCTCGTCCTTCCATTGCTAATGCTTATTTTTAGATATTTTTTAATTGCGCTTTTGGGTTTTATTTTAAGGAGCAAGAGTTTTTCGTGAAGTTTTGAAAAGTGCGAGGAGATAATCAGTTTGTAAGATAATAAGCAAATTATCTTACTCAAAAGATAAGCAATCGGAGTATAAGGATAATGTTGTAATCATTACAGGAGTGATAGCGAGTTTATCAAGGGTGTTGCTCGAGTTAATCGCATTATCAATCGCTACAATGACAAAAGCAGTATTGACTATAATAAAACACGTTAATCGCGTTTTATATGCCAGTTATTTTTTATTTGATATGAGAAAATAGAAAATTTTTAAAGGATTTAAGATTCCTTTGTTCTATGGATTTTAGGATATTTATTCACTTGTATGATTTCTGAAAATGAGGTGCAAGGCTGATAAGGTGATAGTCTGTGACAAAGAAAAAAATATTTGAAGGAAGATTGAGAGGTCTATTTTTATTTAAAAAGGCTTTGAGGATATTGAGTTTTCTAACATTTTTCAAAAAAACAGACAAAAGTAATTGTTAAGCTTTGCTGTAGGGACAAAGACGGATATAGCTTTTTTAGCATATTGTTTTATAATGATAATTTATCATTTTCATATTGAGTGAGAAGCTTAAGAATTGTAGAATTCTCTCATTTTAATTTTATCCATGGTGAAAAAATCAAAATCAGTTTCTTGTACACTACAAGTGGGAGGCTTGTGTGGATAAAAGCTCTTTTAAAAAAGAAGTAAAAAGCTTCTTTGGGGCATCTTGAGAGCTAAAGGTCTGTTGCAATATTTTGAATTGATAAAGAGTATGATGGTTTTAGTATATTTATGAATTTTTATGCGCAACGACAGGGGGAGGCATTTGTGTGACATGTTGAGTTTTATCGGACATAAAGAGTGCTGTGGGTGTTGATTGACCAGAGAGAAGCGTTGATAACGGTTTATATTTTTTATGAAACTTTTTTGATATTGAGCATCTTCGGTAAAAAGATGCTCTTGTCTCTCTTGCTTTGAGGGATTGATCTCAATAAAAAAATTAATAATCTTATGTAAAAAATATTACATCTATTTAAGATGTGATTTTTTTAATATAAAAGTTGAGTGATACAATAGCGATAGCAGCAATTTATATCTTATATCATTTTATTTAATACGCTATAAGATTAATTATAGTCTCTTTATTTCTTTTATTTTATGATAGAGAGGAATCTATAATTTGTGCATAAAGAGATTTTCTTTTGTTGCATAATTTTATCTTTAAATTGTCTTACTCTTTCCTTTTTCAAGCCGTTCTTTTGCTTTCTTTTTTTGTACAATACATTCGCAAATTATTTGCGGCTAGAATTTGAGAATGTTTGAGTGAAGAGAAAGAAAATGCAATTTTTGAAAATCTTGTTAAATACAGCGTGTGCTGTATTTTTTGTATTTGATATAAGTTGGACTCATAGTGTCTTAAATGTTGCGGAATCAGGAGAAGCTTTAGTGGTTGTTGCTTCTAAGATTCCTGATCGTCCTTATGAGTTTCTTATTCAGAAACTTGCGAATAAATATAATGTTCCCGTTAATTTAGCACATGCTGTTGTAAAAGTTGAAAGTAATTATAAGGCAGGTATAAAGGGGGCTGCGGGCGAAATAGGTTTGATGCAAATTAAACCCTCTACGGCTCGAGGATTGGGTTTTAGTGGTTCTGTACAGGATTTGTACGATCCTGCGACCAATCTTGAATATGGTATGCGTTATTTGGCACGGGCGTATAAACTCAGTGGTGGAAGTACGTGTGGTACAATCCTTAAATATAACGCAGGTCATGCTGCAAAAAAAATGAATTCTATTTCGGCGAAATATTGCGCAAAAGTGAAAACTTATCTTGCTTCATTAAAATAAAAACATCTTTTTAGACAGTTTTGCTATAAAATATTTTATGATGCTATTTTCACGGAGCAGAAAATGTTTTATAAATTAATGCGTCAGTCGGCTGGGCAGCCGCGCTTGTCTGATGCTGAAATGCGGCAGGTGAGGAAAGTCCGGGCTCCATGGAAAGACGGTGCCGGGTAACACCCGGCGGGGGTGACCCTAGGGAAAGTGCCACAGAAAGTAAACCGCCTATTTTTATAGGTAAGGGTGAAAGGGTGGAGTAAGAGCCCACCGCGCATTCAGTAATGAATGTGGCAAGGTAAACCCCACCGGGAGCAAGACCAAATAGAAATGACGTGCAAAATTTAATTTGCAGCCGATTTCCGGGCGAGTCATTCGGGTAGGTTGCACGAGGCGGATGGTAACATCCGTCCCAGATGAATGGTTGCCATGTAAAGTGTGAGCTTTACTCTACAGAACCCGGCTTATAGGCCGACTGATATTTCATGACGATACGTGATATTTTATAAGATCGATTATATATGCTCTTTTATGGAGTCTATTTGTTTGAAATGGACACTTGAGCAAAGAGTATTTTTAAAAATTATAACATTTCTTTAAGTATAATGCGTTAGGATCTATTTTGGGATAGCTTTAGTTTTTTCGTTCATTGTGGTTAATATGAAAGTTGAAGGCTAGGTTATTCTAAGATCAGTTGCTATGAGAGAGCTGTTGATTTGAGACAGCATAACTTCAAGATGGATTATTTTGATAAAGCAGGATCAAAGAGCTGAACGCCATATTCCAGTGTTGTTGCAGCCAGTTTTGGCTGGGCTTATGCCATTGGTTGGAGCAAAAGTGATTGATGGCACCTTTGGTGCTGGTGGTTACACGCGCGCTTTGTTAAAGGCAGGGGCACAGGTGATTGCTCTTGATCGTGATCCTCATGCTATTAGTGCGGGACAATCGCTTGTTGAAGAATTTTTTCCACGACTTCGTTTGGTCCATATGGCGTTTTCACAACTCGATCGTGTCGTTGAAGAGAAGGTGGATGCAGTTATTTTGGATATAGGTGTCTCTTCAATGCAGCTTGATGAAGCTGAAAGAGGTTTTTCTTTTCAAAAAGATGGTCCATTGGACATGCGAATGGCTCAGACTGGTTTTACAGCCAGCGATGTTGTCAATCATTTAAAAGCAAGGGATTTAGCACGTATCTTTAAGATATTAGGAGAAGAGCGTTATGCGGGGCGAATTGCACGGATGATTGAAAAGCGTCGTGTTATTCAGCCTTTTTTGCGTACAGGTGATTTGGCGTATGCTATCGAAGCGTTGATAGGACGTAAGCCGGGAGATCGTATTCATCCTGCAACACGTGTATTTCAGGCTCTTCGTATCTATGTTAATGATGAAATTGGTGAATTAGCATGTGGTTTATTTGCTGCTGAACGCGTTTTAAAAGCTGGGGGGCGTTTGGGCGTTGTCAGTTTTCATTCTCTTGAAGATCGTATGGTCAAAAGATTTTTTTCGGCTCGTTCTGGAGAATGTATGAGATCACGCTATCTGCCTGAAATAAAGGCTGCTCCAGCGACATTTTTTTCTTTGTTTAAAGGGGGGATCACGGCAACTAAAGAGGAGTTACAGAAAAATCCTCGTTCACGTTCTGCAAGGTTGCGTATTGGTGTACGAACTGAAGCAGAGGCTCTTGCAGCAGATATGAAATTATTTGGTTTAGCAGAGATTGCCAGTTTTGAAGGCAGCAAGAAATGACAGTTTTTCGTACATTTGATATGATTTTAGTGTTGATTATGATTTGTATGGCAGGTCTTACCTATAAGGTAAAATATGATGTTCAAAAACGAATGAACGAAGTTCGTCATCTTGAGCATGAAATTGCTGCAGCAAAAAATACGGTAAGTTTGCTTCGTGCTGAGTGGGCTGTAATGATAAGGCCTTCACGCATGCAAAAACTTGCGAAACGTTATCAAAAAGAACTTGGGTTAGAAGTTATACAGCCGCGTCAAGTCGTGGAATTAAAAGACATTCCGGTACGGGGACATGATCAAATTGAAGAAGTGATTAAACAAAATATCTTGGAAGATAATCAGGATATTTTGACAAATAATTGGGCTTCCCAGATAAATGGTGTTGTCCAAAAAGGCGCGCAGTAATGAAATCGACTTTTTTATTCTCACAGAAGAAAAAGCGCTTAAAGAATTCATTGAATAATCATAATGTTTCTGTTCGTCGGTCCTATTCTAGTCGTCCACGTTTGCTTTTTTCGTTGTTCTGCTTTTTAATTTTATATGGCATCATGGGGGCTTGCCTTATTTCTTATGGGTTGGAAGGTGGACAGATTGAAGAAGCAAAAGGGCCAGGAGTTCTTCAATTGATGGCACGGCCTGATATCGTTGATCGTAATGGTCGTTTATTGGCAACAGATATTAAAACTTATTCACTTTTTGCTGAGCCACGACGTATTATTGATGTGGATGAAACAATTGAATTGCTCTCAACAGTTTTACCTGATCTTAATTGGCAGGAAACCTATAAGCGCTTAAAAAGGAAATCTGGTTTTTCTTGGATACAGCGTGGGTTAACACCAATGCAGAAGACGCAAATTATGGCTCTTGGTATACCAGGAATTGGTTTTCGGACTGAAATTCGTCGTTTTTATCCTGATGGACCTGTAACTTCCCATATTCTCGGTATGGTGAATGTTGATAATCAGGGCATTGCAGGTATGGAAAAATATATTGATGATGCTGGGTTGAGTGCTTTGCGTGCCGCTGGTCTTGCCATGGAAGAATCATTAAAGCAAGTTCAGCTTTCGATTGATGTGCGTGTTCAGGCAATTGTTCATGATGAACTTATTCAGGCTATGAAGCGTTATAGGGCAATTGCTGCAGGAGCTGTTATTTTAAATATACATACGGGGGAAGTTTTGGCTTTGGCATCACTACCAGATTTTGATCCTGGAAATCCTATTGAAGCTTTAAAAAGTGATCGTCTCAATCGGATGACGGCAGGAGCTTTTGAAATGGGATCGATCATTAAAAGTTTTACAACCGCCATGGCTCTTGATTCCAATATTTTTCATTTAAACAGTATTATTGATGCTTCAAAGCCAATAAAGGCAAGTAGTGGGTATACTATTCATGATTTTCACGGAAAAAATCGTCCCTTAACGTTATGGGAGGTTTTTATTTATTCTTCCAATATTGGTTCTGCTAAAGAGGCATTGGCGATAGGGATTGATAAACATCGTGTTTTTTTACAAAAACTTGGCTTACTGGATCGTCTCACGACAGAGTTGCCTGAAGTTGCCCATCCTATTGTACCACATCATTGGAAGGATATTCATTCTATGACGATTTCTTTTGGGCATGGTATGGCAACAACACCCTTGCAAACAGCTGTTGGGGCTGCTGCTTTAATGAATGGTGGTTGGTTAATTGCTCCGACATTTTTAAAACGGACAAAAGAACAAACTTCGCACCACGCAAAACGGGTTTTGCAGGCTAAAACAAGTCAAAATATGCGTTACCTTTATAAATTAAATAGTGATATTGGTTCTGGACGTAACGCAAAAGTCGAAGGTTATCGGGTTGGTGGTAAGACAGGAACAGCTGAAAAAGTTGAAAATGGAAAATATTCTAAAACAAAAAATTTCAATAGTTTTCTTGCTGCTTTTCCGATTGATGATCCTGTTTATGTTGTTTTAACAATTATTGATGAACCAAAGCCTGAAGAGGGACAGCGTTCAGCAACAGCGGGGATGAATGCTGGACCAATGCTTGCTAATATTGTTCGTCGCACAGCTAGTTTTCTTGGTGTAAAACCCGATTTTAAAAAAGAATATGAACCTCTTTTAAGTAAAAAGAGCAATTCAAGTTTCGTTAAACAACAGTAAAATAAATACAAAGGTGCATCGTTATGTTGTTTGGAACAGTTTTTACAGAATGTCTTGAAGATCAGAATCTTTCTTCAATGGAAATAACAGGAATTAGTGCGGATTCTCGACAAGTCTTGCCAGGCTATGTTTTTGTCGCTGTTCAAGGAAAAAAAAGTGATGGAAGACACTATATAGATGATGCGATAAAGCGTGGCGCACGAGCAATTGTTACAGATTGTCATGCTGTTCTTGAGGATTTATCTGTTCCCATTTTACGTGTTTCTAATGTTCGTCATAGTTTAGCGTTGGCAGCTGCACGTTTTTACGGTTCTCAGCCTGAAACGGTCGTTGCTGTGACTGGTACAAGTGGTAAAACATCTGTTGTCTCTTTTATTCGGCAAATTTGGACTCATGTTGGATTTTGTGCTGCGAGTATAGGAACGGTTGGTGTTGTTTCTCCTAAACGGAATGTTTATGGTTCTCTCACAACACCTGATCCGGTCGTCTTACACCGTCTTCTTTGTGAAATTTCTCATGAAGGTGTGACTCATGCAGCTCTTGAAGCTTCTTCGCATGGGCTTGACCAAGGACGACTTGATGGAGTCCGTTTAACGGCTGGTGCCTTTACCAATTTAGGGCGAGATCACATGGATTATCATACGGGGGTAGAGGATTATTTGCAGGCTAAAATGAGGTTGTTTGATACACTTTTGCCTGTATCTGCTCCTGCTTTGATTTTTGCTGATGATGTCTATTCACAAAAGGTTATTGATGTTGTTACACAAGCGCGCCGCCGTGTCTTGACAATTGGTCGTAAGGGGCAATTTATCACGATTAATCGTGTCGAACATCAACGCTCAAAACAGTGTATTGAGTGTCGTGTGGAAAACAATATTTATACATTTGATTTGCCTTTAGCTGGAGATTTTCAGGTAGCCAATGCACTTATGGCAGCGGGGTTAGCAATTGCAACGGGTGTTTCACCTCGTAAGGTTTTTTCTGCGCTTGAAACTTTGCAGGGGGCACCTGGGCGGTTAGAATTTGTCGGAAAGACAGAAAATAATGCGCCTGTTTATATTGATTATGCCCATAAACCAGAAGCTTTGGAGCAGGTTTTGCTTTCTGTTCGTCCCTTTACGCAAGGGCGTTTGATCGTTGTTTTTGGGTGTGGAGGAGATCGGGATCAAGGAAAAAGACCTTTGATGGGAAAAATTGCGGCGGATAAAGCGGACATTGTTATTGTAACGGATGATAATCCCCGCACAGAAATGCCAGAAAAAATACGCAAAGATATTTTACAGGCAGTGCCAACAGCAATAGAGATAGCAGATCGTGGTGAGGCTATTTCTTACGCGGTGGAGCTTTTGAAAGTTGGTGATACACTCATCATTGCTGGAAAAGGTCATGAGGATGGCCAAATTATAGGGCAGACAACTTATCCTTTTTCAGATCGTCTGAAAGCGATAGAAGCTCTAGAGGACCGAAAGAAATGACAGCTTTATGGGGTAAGCAAGCACTTGTTACTGCAATTAATGGTGTTGTAATGGGAAGCATGCCAGAAACCTTTTCTGGGGTTTCCATTGATAGCCGTACTCTTGCGCAAGGTGATATTTTTTTCTGCATTAAAGGGCATCATCTTGATGGTCATGATTTTGCTGCGCAAGCTTATGAACGAGGTGCGGGCGTTCTTATCGTTGCGGAACACCGTTTGAGGGATATGAAAAAGATATCTGCTCCACTTATTGTTGTTCCTGATGTTTTGCAAGCCCTAGAAAAACTTGCACAAGCGGCACGCAAACGTTCAAGAGCTAAGATTATCGCGATAACGGGATCGGTGGGAAAAACAACGACAAAAGAAGCTTTGAAACAAGTACTTGCAACGGCTGGGAACGTTCATGCGAATCTCGCTTCTTTAAACAATTGCTGGGGGGTTCCACTCACTTTAGCACGGATGCCCATGGAGAGTAATTATGGTATCTTTGAAATTGGCATGAATCATAGAGATGAAATTCGCTCTCTGGTCAAACTGGTTTGTCCACATGTGGCTCTCATTACGCATATTTGTGCAGGACATATGGGTTTTTTTAAAAATCTTGAAGAAATAGCAACGGCAAAAGCTGAAATTTTTGAAGGATTAGATGAGAAAGGCATTGCCATCTTAAATGCGGATAGTGATTTTTTTTCTTATCTCGTTCAAAGAGCAAAGAAATGCGGTGTAAAGAAGCTCTTGAGCTTTGGTGAGACTGAAAATGCTGATTATCAAGCGCGAGATATCCGTCTTCTAACCGATCGTTCTTCTATGATTGTACATATTAGAGGGCGGGATAGGGAGGTTCAAATTGGTGCTCCCGGACGCCATATTGTGCAAAATTGTTTAGGGGTTATTGCTGCTTGTGATGCTATGGGGGTTGAGTTAGAGCCTGTTTTTCTTTCTTTTCGCCATTTTTCTTCTCAAAAGGGGCGAGGTGTTCGTTATCGACTGTCTTTATCAAATGGGGGTGAATTTTATCTCATTGATGAAAGCTATAATGCTAATCCTGCTTCTATGCGTGCTGCGCTTGAGCTTCTTGCTACAGGACCTGTAGGGAAAAAGGGGCGGCGAATTGCTATTTTAGGGGATATGCTAGAGTTAGGGGAGTATAGTGAAAAGCTTCATCGTGATTTAATAAAGCCAATACGTCTTTCCGGTGCTAATCCGGTTTTTCTATTTGGTGAGGCGATGAAATCTTTAGTCAGTGATTTGTCTGCTGGTGTTAAGGTTCATTATGCTGAAAATATTGAGAAAATTTTATCGCTTCTTTTAGCAGAAATTTCTTCTGGGGATCTGCTTATGGTTAAATCATCCAATGGCCTTTGTTCATCAAATATTGTGACTGCATTGCTTGATCGCTATAAAGCGGTTTCTTCATAGTTTTAAGAGGTTTTTTGTACCATGATGCTGTTTTTTTCTTCGTTTAGTGATTGGCTTCCAGGTGTGAATGTATTTCGTTATATTACGTTTCGCACGATAGCGGCTATGCTTACTTCGGGGCTTATCGTCTTTTTATTTGGACCTAGCATCATTGCTTCTCTTAAATTGCGGCAGGGTAAGGGGCAACCGATTCGTGCCGATGGCCCTCAAACACATTTTAAAAAGGCTGGAACACCTACAATGGGTGGATTAATGATTTTAACTGGCATTGTAGTATCGGCATTTTTGTGGTGTAATTTATCGAATATTTATTTTTGGGTATCGCTATTGGTTATGCTTTCTTTTGGGGCAATTGGATTTTATGACGATTATCTTAAGGTCACAAAACAAACAGACAAAGGATTTTCTGGGAAAGCACGGTTAAGCTTGGAGTTTTGTGTTGCCGCAATTGCTGCTTTTGTCATCTTGAAAATTGGCTCATCTGGATTTGCTTTGCCTTTTTTGAAAGATTATCTTATCAATTTGGGCTGGTTTTTTATTCCTTTTTCTGCTTTTGTCATTGTCGCGACTGGTAATGCGGTTAATTTGACGGATGGACTTGATGGGCTTGCTATTGTTCCTGTGATGGTTGCAGCCTTGTCTTTTGCTCTGATTGCTTATCTTTCTGGTAATATGAATTTTGCTGATTATCTCCAAATCCATTATGTATCGGGAGCAGGTGAATTGGCTGTTTTATTGGGAGCTGTTGTTGGGGCAGGGCTTGGTTTTTTATGGTTTAATGCACCACCTGCAGCTATTTTTATGGGAGATACTGGTTCGTTGGCTCTTGGAGGACTCTTAGGGACTGTTGCGGTTGCTACGAAGCACGAAATTGTTTTGGTTCTTATTGGTGGGCTTTTTGTTGTGGAAGCTTTTTCGGTTGTTATTCAGGTTGGTTATTTCAAATTAACAAGAAAACGCGTGTTTCTTATGGCACCGATACATCATCATTTTGAGAAAAAAGGCTGGACTGAAAGCCAAGTTGTGATACGCTTTTGGATTATTTCAATTGTTCTCGCTCTCATTGGTCTTTCAACACTTAAATTGCGGTGAGATTTTGATTTCTGTTGCGTGTTATAAAGGACAAAAAGTTGCTTTATTTGGATTGGGGAAGTCTGGATTAGCAACGGCACAAGCATTGATGCGTGGCGGTGCAGAAGTGGTGGCGTGGGATGATAGTCCTTCAAGCGTGCAAATGGCTTTTCGGCACAATATTCCAACGCGAGATCTCCGTTATGAAGATTGGTCAGAATTTGTTGCATTGATTGTAGCTCCTGGAGTTCCTTTAAGTTATCCTCAACCCCATTGGGTTGTTGAAAAAGCACGAAAAAAAAATATAGAAATTATCGGTGATATTGAATTATTTGTGCGTGCGCGCCATCATTTTTTACAGCGTTATGGTTTTTGTGACCAAGATGTTCCTTTCATTGCGATTACGGGGACGAATGGGAAGTCAACCACAACATCTTTACTTGCGCATTTGTTGGAAAAAATGGGCTATGATGTACAGGTGGGGGGAAATATCGGAAAAGCAATATTGACGCTTAAGCCATTTGTTAAAAAACGTATCTATGTGATTGAATGTTCATCATTTCAAATTGATCTTACTCCCTCTCTTCAGCCGACCATTGGACTTTTATTAAATCTCACACCTGATCATATTGATCGACATGGAAGTTTTGCCTGTTATGTGCAAACCAAAAGGCATCTGATTGCTCAGGCTTCTCAGGCTTTTATTTCAGTTGATGATGCCGCTTGTCGGGTTTTATATCAACAGTTGCTTCATGAGGGGAAGAAAATTGAGGCAATTTCTAAAGATCATTTTGTTGAAAATGGTTTTTATGCCGATGGGACCAAGCTCTTTTCTGTTTGTCAAGGACAGCGCCATATGCTTGCTGATTTGGCGTCTATGACTGCTTTGCGCGGACGTCATAATGCGCAAAATGCTCTTATGGCGTTAGCAACGTTGCAGGCTTTAAAAATAACCGATCCCTCTATGAACAAGCATTTAGCAAATTATAAAGGGCTGGATCATCGTATGCAGCAGGTGCGTAAAATGGGGGCGGTTTTGTTTATCAATGACAGCAAGGCGACTAATGCAGATGCAACAGCTCCTGCGCTTTCCACCTTTAATGATATTTTTTGGATTGTTGGGGGACAGGCAAAAAAGGGAGGAATAGAGTCTCTTAGAGAATTTTTTCCTAAAATTCGTAAAGCCTATTTGATTGGGAGTGCGGCGGAAGAATTTGCTCGCACTATTGGATCTGCTTTTCCCTTTTCTATGAGCTTAACTTTGGAAAATGCGGTGCGTGAAGCAGCTGTTGACGCAACGGGTTGTAAGGCAAAAGAGGTGACGGTTCTTTTGTCACCTGCTTGTGCAAGTTATGACCAATTTAAAAATTATGAAATGCGAGGCGAAGCATTTGTCTCTTTTGTGATGCAGTTACAATAAAAAAAGCATCAGTTATAAAAAAATATTTTTGCGTTAAGACTCCAGAATCTTTTTTTGTGTAATTTAGTTTTTAAAGTGTTTGCTAAACAGGCTGGGGAACCATCTCACTTTGAGACAATTTATAAAATGGATAAGGTGGATATCATGGTGACGCGTGCAGATAGAGATCCAATTGCTAATTGGTGGTGGACGATTGATCGCTCTATCTTTGCAGCTTGTTTAATTTTAATGGGAATTGGCATTATGCTGTCTTTTGCTGCCAGCCCTATTATTGCAAAAAAAATCGGAATTGCTGATAGTTTTTATTTTGTTCGGTGGCATATCATTTTCAGCATTTCAGCATTTTTTACGATGGTTACCATTTCTTTTTTTTCGCTTTCTAATATTCGCCGTTTATGTGCTCTTTTGCTCATTGTAACGCTTGCTCTTATGGTTGCAACCTTATTTTGGGGTCCAGAATTAAAGGGAGCACGGAGGTGGATTCAGCTATTTGGTTTTTCTGTACAGGCTTCAGAGTTTATGAAGCCAGCTTTTGTGGTTATGTCCGCTTGGCTTTTTTCGGAACAGATACGCAGGAGAGGAATTCTAGGTTATACGTTAGCGATTGTACTTTATGGCATTTGTTGTGTGCTTCTGGTTTTGCAGCCTGATATTGGACAAACAGTTTTAATAAGTGCAACATGGGGAGGGCTGTTTTTTATTGCTGGTGTACCTCTTACCATTATTTTTCTCTTTCTCATGTTAGGCGTTGTAGGAATTATTTTAGCTTATTTTTTTCTGCATCATGTGCGCGAGCGTATCAATGGTTTTTTGACAGGTGAAGGAGATACTTTTCAAGTGGATGTAGGCCGTGAGGCTATTTTGAATGGTGGTTGGTTTGGGCAAGGGCCGGGTGAGGGAACAGTAAAACGTATCATTCCTGATAGCCATACAGATTTTGTATTTTCCGTTGCTGCTGAAGAATATGGTATTATTCTTTGTTTATTAATTATGATGCTGTTTGGCTTTATTGTTATGCGTTCATTGTATATAGCTATGAATACACGTGATTCCTTTATACGTCTTGGTATTACTGGCATAGCAATGATGATTGGCTTTCAATCAGCTATTAATATGGCCGTTAATCTTCACTTAATTCCTCCAAAAGGCATGACATTGCCTTTTATTTCTTATGGTGGTTCTTCGATGGTGGCGATTGCGTTTTCAATGGGCATTTTGCTTAGTTTAACACGTCGTTGGCCAGAAGCACGCCTTTCAGCTTTTTCTTCCTCTTCTGTCTTGGATACCCCTTATGAATGATAAAAAAGTTATTGTTTTGGTGGCTGGTGGTACAGGTGGACATCTTTTTCCTGCTGAAGCCCTTTCTGTTGAATTAAGGAAGCGTGGATATGATGTTCATTTAATAACAGATGAAAGAGCACGTCCTTTTGTTCGGTGCTTTGATGAAGAGCATACTCATATCGTTTCATCGGCAACATTTATACGACGTCATCCTTTTGCTCTGATAAAGACGTTTTGGTCTTTGCTAAAGGGTATGGGGCAATCGTTGGCGCTGTTTTATAAATTACGTCCTGTTCTTGTTGGAGGATTTGGGGGGTATCCGAGCTTTCCTCCTCTTTTTATTGCGGCCTTAACGAGGCGTGTAACATTTATTCATGAACAAAATGCTGTTATGGGGCGTGCTAATCGGGCGTTGGCAATTTTTGTGCGTGCAATCGCTGGTGGTTTGTTGTCGCCAAGTGGCGCTTATGCTCATAAAATACTTTTGACGGGGAATCCTGTCCGTGAGTCTGTGTTGAAGGCGGCCAAAATTCCTTATCATCCCTCAACTGGTGAAGAGCCATTTCATTTTTTGATTTTTGGAGGTAGCCAAGGGGCTTCTGCTTTTTCACATATTGTTCCAGAAGCTATTGCTTTATTCGATGATAAGAATCGTAAACGTTTACGAATTGTGCAGCAAGTCCGCGGTGAAGCAGGAGGGTTGATTAAAATCTATCGTGATATGGGCGTACAAGCAGAGGTTGCTCCTTTCTTTGATGATATGGCTGAACGTATGGCACATGCTCATTTTATTTTGTCGCGCGCTGGGGCTTCATCCGTTTGTGAGATAGCGGTGATTGGTAGACCTGCTTTGCTTGTTCCCTATCCCCATGCTTTAGATCATGATCAGGCTGCCAATGCAGCTCTGCTTGCTCGTGTAGGTGGTGCGCAAATTGTATTAGAAAAAGATTTAAATGCACAAAAGCTTTTTTCTCTTTTAATGCACGCTTGTTGTGCGCCCCATTTATTGGAAAAACAAGCGCTTGCTGCAAAAAAAGTTGGGCAACCTCATGCAACCCGTTGCCTTGCTGATATGGCTGAATCCTTAATTGCAGGGCGATTGTTGTCAGATATAAAAGAGGAGCTTTTAAATGAAAATGCCACTTGATATAGGCGTTATCCATTTTATCGGAATCGGGGGGATCGGTATGAGTGGAATTGCGGAGGTTTTTTATAATCTTGGCTATAAAGTTCAAGGGTCAGATCAAGTTGAAAGTACAAATGTTGAACGTTTGCGGAGAAAAGGAATTAGCGTTCATATAGGTCATTGTGCTGAAAATTTAGGGAATGCAGAGGTTGTTGTTTTTTCTACTGCCGTTAAAAGAACAAATCCTGAGTATATTGCTGCAAAGGAAAGACATTTGCCGCTTGTTAGACGTGCAGAAATGCTGGCGGAGCTGATGCGGTTTCGGCGTGCAATTGCGGTGGGTGGTACACATGGTAAAACAACAACCACATCAATGGTCGCAGCCCTGCTTGATGCTGGTCATTTTGATCCAGTGGTAATTAATGGTGGTATTATTAATGCTTATGGTACGAATTCTCGTACAGGAGATGGCGATTGGATGATTGTTGAAGCTGATGAAAGTGATGGTACATTTTTAAAGCTGCCTGCTGATATTGCTGTTATTACTAATATTGACGCTGAGCATTTGGATCATTATGGAAGTTTTGATGCTGTGCGTGAGGCTTTTCGGCAATTCGTAGAAAATGTTCCTTTTTATGGTTTTGCTGTTTTGTGCCTTGATCATCCAGAGGTTCAGTCATTGGCGGGCCGTATTGATGATCGTTGGGTGATCACTTATGGTGCAAATCCACAAGCGGATGTTCGTTTTCTTAATCTTTCGATGGATGGTCAAAAAACGCATTTTGATGTTCTTGTTCGCTCACGCAAAACAGGAAGAAAGATTGAGTTGAAAAATTTGCTTTTGCCCATGGCAGGACAGCATAATGTTGCTAATGCAACGGCGGCTATTGCTATTGCGCATGAACTTGGCATTTCAAATGAAGCTATAAAAAGGGGTTTAGCAGAATTTGGCGGAGTAAAACGGCGTTTTACGCGAACAGGAAGTTGGCGAGGTATTGAAATATTTGATGATTACGGACATCATCCTGTTGAAATAAAGGCTGTTTTGCGTGCAGCACGTGAGAGTGCAAAAGGGCGTGTTATTGCCATTGCACAACCCCATCGGTATTCACGTTTGTATCATTTATTTGATGATTTTGCTGCTTGTTTTAATGATGCAGATACAGTGTTGATTACGCCCGTTTATGCGGCTGGTGAAGAGCCTATTGTAGGATTTGGTTCTCAAGAATTGGTAGAGCATATTAAAATGGCGGGTCACCGTGATGTGCGCTTGATACATGGTCTGGAAGATGTCGTGTCTCTTGTCTCAAAATTTGCTCAGGCAGAGGATTATGTTGTTTTTCTTGGTGCTGGCAATATCACACAATGGGCTTGTGCGTTGCCTCATCAGTTAGCGGTATTGGATGGTCATGATAAATTTTCAGCACATTGATGGTGAGGCGCTATTGGCGCAATTGCAACCGCTGTTGGGTGGCGTGAGAGGCAAACTTACACCTAATGTTGAGATGCGTAAGGTAACGTGGTTTCGCACGGGCGGGTTGGCAGAGCTTTTTTATCAGCCTGTTGATGAAGAAGATTTGGCTCTCTTTCTTCAAAATTTGCCTGAATTTGTTCCTGTGACAATTGTCGGTATCGGTTCTAATCTTTTGGTGCGTGATGGAGGCGTTCCTGGTGTTGTGATTCGTCTTTCGCCAAAAAATTTTGGGCAAGTGCAGCAAGTTTCTCCAAAAGGCTTTTTAGTTGGTGCTGGTACAGCGGATAAACATTTAGCTGCAGCCGCTTTAGAAGCTGAAATTGCAGGTTTCCATTTTTATCATGGTATTCCTGGAGGTCTTGGAGGAGCTCTCAAAATGAACGCGGGGGCGAATGGTGTTGAAACCGCAGCGCGTGTTGTCGAGGTCTATGCTCTGGATCGTAAAGGACAACGTCATATCTTGAGTTTGAAAGATATGCATTATTCCTATCGCCATTGTGATATTCCTAAAGATTTTATTTTTACGGCTGCTTTATTGGAAGGTGAACTCGGTAATAAAGATGATATTCGTGCTGCTATGGATGAAGTTTCCCTCCACAGAGAAACAGTGCAACCTATTCGTGAAAAGACAGGGGGATCAACTTTTAAAAATCCTGAGAATGGATCTGCGTGGCGCGTGATTGATGAAGCAGGGTGTCGTGGTTTACGAATTGGTGGCGCTCAAATGAGTGAAATGCACTGTAATTTTATGATTAATACAGGGCAAGCAACAGGATATGATCTTGAAGCATTGGGAGAAACAGTGCGTGCGCGTGTTTTTGCAAATTCAGCCCATCTTTTACAATGGGAAATAGAGCGTATCGGTCAATTTGAGCGTGGTCGAAGTGTTCCTCCTTTTGATCCATTTGATTGATTTATTATTCACTAAAAAAGTGCAAATAAAAAATTGAGTCATTTCAAAGAGATAATAAAAAATTTCTATTAAGAATCAATAAATTAACAAAGAATCTCTTGCATCAGGCTTTTGAGTCTGATTCATTATGAAAAATGCTAGGTTATTGATTCGCAAGAATAAACTTTGTTTTTTTCTGTATGTGGTGCTGATGTGTTCTATATAGACTACATATAGTATACAAAAGAGGGTGATTTATTATGAAAGATAAACATATAGCTGTGTTAATGGGAGGTTTTTCTTCTGAACGGTCTGTAAGTTTATCTTCAGGGGCGGCTTGTGCTGATGTTCTAGAGGTGCAGGGGTATCGCGTGAGCCGCGTGGATGTTGACGCTCATATTGCTTCTGTTCTTGAAAAGTTGCAGCCCGATATTGTCTTCAATGCATTGCATGGTCCATTTGGTGAAGATGGCCGGATTCAGGGGATTCTTGAATATTTAAAAATTCCTTATACCCATTCTGGCGTGATGGCATCTGCTTTGGCAATGGATAAGGGACGCGCAAAAATTATCGTTGCAAATGTTGGGGTTTGTGTTGCTCCTTCTTGTATCATGAGCCGCTTTGCTCTGGGGCAAACGCATCCCATGGAGCCTCCTTATGTAATTAAACCTGTGTGTGAAGGATCAAGTTTTGGTGTTGTTGTTGTCCAAGGGAATGAAGCTGCACCGCCGCATAATGTTGGGGGAGATGAGTGGGGATATGCCGATGAGGTGATGATTGAAAAATATATTCCTGGTCGTGAATTAACTTGTGCTGTTTTGGGGAATGAAGTGCTGGATGTGTGTGAAATTCTTCCCGATAAACACTTTTCATTCTACGATTATGACTCAAAATATAAAACGGGTGGTTCTCTTCATATTTGTCCTGCACAACTTTCACTAAATATTTACCAAAGTGTGCAAAGAATGTCTTTAGCAGCCCATCAGGCGATAGGGTGTCGAGGTGTTAGCCGTTCTGATTTTCGTTTTGATGAAAAAACGGGAGAATTGGTTTGGCTTGAAATTAATACACAACCCGGTATGACATCGACGTCTCTTCTTCCTGATATTGCAAAAGCGAGCGGCCGTACTTACGGCGATATTGTTCAATGGATGGTGGAGGACGCATCATGTATGCGTTGAATGTTAATAAAACAAATGTTCCGATGGGGGTGCTTTCAGTGCCGGCTTTGCCACGTCTTTATCGTCGTTTTCTTCGGTTTATGTTTGAGTTTGTTTTTGTCAATATTCATATTCCACGCCATTTCGGCTCTTTTGCTGTTGTATGGTTTTTCTTTGCTACGGCTTTTTATGGACTTTCATCAAGTGGTCAGATGGCTGTGATCGTAAACACGATCATATCGGATAGTAGTTTTGTGGTCACTCATGTCGATATAAGCGGTAATAAGCGTTTGGCAAAGCAGGATATTTTTAAAATTTTAAAACTTGATGTTGCGCCTTCTATATTCACTTTTGATGTTGAAAGAGCACGTTCTCTTTTGGAAAAACAGGCTTGGGTTCAATCAGCAAATGTTCAGAAAATTTATCCCAATAGAATGCGCATTTCCATCGTGGAGCGTGAACCCTATGCCATTTGGCAACATGATAGCATAATGGATATTATTGATAATACAGGTCGTGTTATTGTGCCCTTTAAAGGAGAAATTGCTCGGGATTTGCCTCTTGTGGTTGGGCAGGGTGCGCAAAATGCTGCTAAAGAGTTTATTCAAGTGCTGTCAGTCTATCCGGAAGTATATGATCGTATTCGTGCTTTTGTGCGGGTAGGTAATCGACGTTGGGATCTTGTTTTGGATAATGGAATGCGCGTTATGTTGCCTGAAAATGGTGCCCTTGAAAGGCTTTCCTCTCTTGTTTCCTCTGGTACAATGCAAGATCTTTTATCGCGCGATATTCTCAGTGTTGATTTACGTCTTGCTGATCGAATTACTGTTTCTCTATCAGATGAAACGTTGGAGCGTTATCATGCTGCTGTAGCAGAAGAAGAACGTACTTTGAAGGCACGAAAGGCAGGAAACCCATGATGTTGCTTAGATCACATCATCGGGGGGGGCGTAAGACACGTTTTTTAACGGTTCTTGATGTCGGCTCAAGTAAGATTGTTTGTCTTATTGCTTGTTTGCGTCCTTTGAAGCATGCGCACTATTTACATGGTCGGACACATTCTATGGAGATTCTAGGCTTTGGAGTGCAGCGTTCACGCGGTATTAAATCCGGTGTTGTCATGGATATGTTTGCAGCAGAACAATCAATAAGATTGGCTGTTGATGCGGCAGAAAAAATGGCGGGTTTGGTGGTGGATTCAGTGATTGTGAATTTTTCCTCAAGTCGATTACAAAGTGCTTTGATTAATGGAAAGGTCCATTTGAATGGTCGTGAAGTCACCAAGCGTGATATGCGTATGGCCTTTTCAGATGTTTCGCGTAAAGCTTTTGATGCTGAACGTCATGTTATGCACACAGTTCCAGTTTCTTATGTGTTGGATGGAGATAAAGGAATTTCTGATCCTATTGGCATGGCAGGGGAAATATTTGGTGTCGACGTGCATGTGGTAACAGCAGAAACAGCCTCTTTGCGTAATTTAGAAACTTGTATTAATCGTGCACATTTGAGTGTTGAAGCAATGGTTGCTACTCCCTTTGCAAGTGGTCTTGCTGTCTTGATGAATGATGAGGCGCATTTAGGGGCTGCATGTATTGATTTTGGTGGTGGAACAACAACATTTTCAGTGTTTTTTGAGGGAAAATTTATTCATGCGGATGCTCTTGCTGTTGGGGGGCATCATGTCACTCTTGATGTTGCGCGCGGATTTTCTATGTCTTTAACAGAGGCAGAACGTTTAAAAGTTGTTTATGGTTCAGCACTTTTAACAAGTGCTGATGAGCGACAAATGATTAATGTAGCAGAAATTGGGAGTGAACAGCGTGAAACTCAATATCCTCGCGCGGTTCTTGGGCGTATCATTCGTGCGCGTGTTGAAGAAATTTTAGAAATGGTCCGTGATTGTTTAAATCGTTCTGGGTTTGGTCACATCATTGGTAAACGTGTTATTTTGACTGGGGGAGCAAGCCAGTTAACAGGATTGCCAGAAATGGCACGTACTATATTAGGAAGAAATGTTCGTATCGGGCGGCCTTTAGGTATTTCGAGGCTTCCTTCTCTTGCAAAAGGGGCGGCGTTTACATCTGCTGTTGGGTTGTTAATTTATCCGCAATTGGTGGGTTTTGAAGAAAAAACAATGCAGGCGGCAGGAAATCATTTATCGATGGGCACGCGTGGGTATTTTCAGCGTGTTGGTCAGTGGTTGCGTGAGAGTTTTTAGTTAAGTCTAGTTGGATAAATTTCATCGCTTTGGCTTGCGGTGTCTTATGAGAAGGAAAAGAAAATGACGATTAATCTGCATCGGCCAGATATCGCGGAATTGAAGCCACGCATTACCGTTTTTGGTGTTGGAGGTGGTGGCGGGAATGCCGTGAATAATATGATAAATGCTGGTCTTCAGGGAGTTGACTTTGTTGTTGCAAATACGGATGCACAGGCTTTGGCTATGTCAAAGGCTGAACGTGTTATTCAACTTGGAGCCGCTGTGACAGAGGGGTTGGGTGCTGGTGCTTTACCGGAAGTTGGACAAGCGGCGGCAGAGGAATGTATTGATGAAATTATTGATCATCTTGCAGACTCTCATATGGTTTTCATTACTGCTGGTATGGGGGGAGGAACTGGAACAGGGGCTGCTCCTGTTGTTGCTCGCGCAGCACGTGAAAAAGGTATTTTGACTGTTGGTGTTGTGACAAAGCCGTTTCAGTTTGAAGGCGCACGTCGTATGAAAACGGCAGAGGCTGGTATTGAAGAATTACAAAAGTCTGTCGATACATTGATTGTTATTCCCAATCAAAATCTTTTCCGTATTGCAAATGATAAGACAACCTTTGCTGATGCTTTTGCTATGGCTGACCAAGTGCTTTATTCTGGTGTTGCTTCCATTACGGATTTGATGATTAAAGAGGGTTTGATTAACCTTGATTTTGCTGATGTTCGTTCTGTTATGCACGAAATGGGTCGAGCCATGATGGGAACGGGTGAGGCATCTGGTGATGGGCGTGCTTTGGCTGCGGCTGAAGCTGCTATTGCAAACCCATTGTTGGATGATACCTCTATGCGTGGGGCGCGTGGTTTACTGATTTCTATTACGGGTGGTCGTGATATGACTCTCTTTGAGGTTGATGAAGCTGCTAATCGTATTCGTGAAGAAGTGGATGCTGATGCGAATGTGATCTTTGGTGCTATTGATGATGAGTCATTGGAAGGCGTTATTCGTGTTTCTGTGGTTGCTACCGGTATTGATCGTGAAGTTAGTGATGTGGTTCAGTCCTCTCATCCTCAGATTCAAAGGCCTGCTTCTCCAATACGCAAGAGCGATCCTGGAACGTCGCACAGTTCTTTTCATGTTCAGTCATCGCCTCTGCGTTCTGAGTCAATGGTAGAAGTGATCGAATCACTTGAAATAGAGAAGGGCAAATCAACCGGAGAACAGTTCCGTCCCAAAAGTCAAATTTTTGCACATCCTGCAGAAGCAATGACGACACGAAGTGCAACGAATGCTGTTGCGTATGGTTCAAATGCTGTTCAGGAACAGAGATCAAATGTGCCCCGTATGCAAGTAAGCCGTGGTTTTCAACAGGCTATGACGGCTCCCGTGAGTATGGAAGCAACAGCGCATGTTCTTGATGAGATGACAGGGGGTGTGAAGCAAAAAGAAAAGCCAGTGCAACCAAAACAAATGCAACAGATGCAAGCGCGGGCTCCAATGCGTATGCCTGAGTTAAAGGATTTTCCTCCTGTTGCTCATGGGCAAAGTCAAAGAACATCTGTGACTGATCAAGGTCCTCGTAATCTTTGGCAGCGTTTGAAACAGAGCTTGACGCATCGTGAAGAAGAAGAGCCAGAAGCGAGGTTGGAGCCTGCTGTTAGATCATCTCAGCAGCAAGAGTCTCATGTTTACAATAAAAATTCTCAAGCGCTTTCTCAAGATGCTTCTGTTTATGTTCCACGTCGTTCTGGTGAGCTGCACCCTCAGGTACCACAAGATCAGCGTACTTTTATAAGTGAAGAAGATCAGTTGGAAATACCAGCATTTTTACGTCGTCAGGCAAATTAATTGATGAAAAATGAGGCAAAGTAAGCAATTTTATTACCTCTTTGATGCTCAGTCAAAAATTATACAGTAAAATATATTGCTGTTTTTGGGATAAAATACTTTGTTTTTGAAAAACCGCTTATAATAAGCGGTTTTTTTTATTATTTACTATGAATATTTTTTATAGTTTTATAAATTTTGTTAAAAGATGTAAACGCAATGCAATAAAATAATATGATGAATTTGATGCCAAAATATCAGTCTACTCTTAAAAAAGCAGTAACATTTAAGGGGATTGGCGTTCACAGTGGCTGTTTGTCAGTGGTAAAGGTTTGTCCAGCGGATGTTGGCTGTGGTATTGTTTTTAAGCGTTGTGGATTAGGCGGAACAGAGAAAATATTTCAAGCCCATGCATCGCAAACAGGAGAAACTGAATTATCAACGGTACTTGGAGATGGAGATGTAAGGGTTGAAACAATTGAACATTTGATGGCAGCAATTGCTGCTTATAATTTGGATAATCTTGTTATTGAAGTGTCACATAATGAGATTCCTATTTTGGATGGTTCAGCGTGGCTATATTGCCAAGCTTTTGAAGATGTTAGCATTGTACAGCAAAATGCGTTGCGTTCTTATTTCATTATAAAAAAGCCATTGCGGGTTGAAGGAGCTCATGGTTTTGCAGAGTTTTTGCCATTCGATGGACGTCGTTTTGATATAACGATCTCTTTTCCTTCTTCTGCTATTGGTAAGCAACATTTCAGTTTTGATCTTACCACACGAGGGTTTAGAGATGATTTGTCACGTGCGCGCACTTTTGGTTTTATCAAAGACGTGGAAAAATTAAGGCTTTCTGGAAAGGCGAGAGGCGCTTCTTTGGAAAATTCCCTTGTTATCGACCTTAATGATAAAATTTTAAATCCCGATGGTCCTTATTGGGAGAATGAATGTGTTCGGCATAAGATGCTTGATGCGATTGGTGATACTGCTTTGCTTGGGGCGCCTTTTATTGGATTATTTCGTTCTTATTGTAGTGGACATAGAATTAATGCGCAATTGGTGAAGGCTGTTTTGGCAGACGAATCATATTACGATAAAAGCTTTTTAGAGAAAGAGTAAAAAAAATGACAAGATTTTTTTATCGTTTATTTGATTTTTAAGGGGATGATTGACCTAAACTGCTAAATTGGTTATGTGGATTTTAAAGTGATATGGTATAAAAGCTTTGATAAATTGTTTTTGCTACAAGGTGATATTCTGTGGAGGCCGGAAAAACTATGAAAAAATCTCATGTGTGCATTGGAAATATGACATATAGAAAATCTAACATTGTACGCAAGATATTGGGGGTGGTGCTTTTGGGAAGCACCTGTATGTTGGCGGGATGCCTCTTTAAAGAGAAAAATACCCTTGATCCATCTGCTTATGTTTTAAAAATAGAGCCACCAGATGTTTTATATAATCAGGCTCTTGCTAGCCTTGAGAGTGGGAAGCTTGGCGATGCATCGAAGAAGTTTCTGAAGATTGAAAAGCAGTATGCTTATACTGACTGGGGGCGTAAATCTTTGGTCATGGGTGCTTTTACTAATTATCGACTTGGAAAGTATGATGATTCAATTAGTATGGCTCAACGCTATATTACTCTTTATCCAGGGTCTACTGACTCCGCTTATGCGTACTATATTATTGGTCTTTCTTCTTTCCGTCGGATTCCGGATGTTACGCGTGATCAACGTGATACGAAACGTGCTATTGCTGCTATGCAGCTCCTTATAGAGCGTTATCCTAATTCTGAATATGTCAAGGATGCTAAGGATAAAATTCGTTTTGGGCGCGAACAGCTGGCTGGTAAAGAAATGCAGATTGGCCGTTATTATGAAGAGGGGCGGCGCTACCTTGCAGCAAGCAGACGGTTTCGTACCGTGGTTGAAGAGTATTCTGATACAAATCAAATTGAAGAAGCACTTTTCCGCTTGACAGAGGTTAATCTTGCTCTCGGCTTAACGGCGGAAGCACAGACGGCAGCAGCTATTTTAGGACGTAATTATCCCAAAAGTGAATGGTATAAATTTTCTTATAATCTCTTGCAGAAGAATAAAATATCGCCCCGCGAGCATAAATCTTCTTGGATCTCAAATGCTTTAGGTGGTGATAAGAAGAGGGTGCGTTGATTCTCTATGCTAGTACAGCTTTCGATTCATAATATTGTTTTGATCGAAACGCTCGATATTCATTTTACGGCGGGGTTGACTGTTTTAACTGGAGAAACAGGTGCGGGGAAGTCTATTCTCTTGGATGCTTTATCACTTGCTCTAGGGGGGCGGGGTGATGCTTCGCTTGTGCGTCATGGTGCGGACCGTGGGCAGGTCACAGCTGTTTTTGATGTGTCTGTTTCACATCCTGCACGTCAACTTATTCGTGAGAATGGTCTTGATGATGAGGGTGATATTATTTTACGGCGTGTGCAATCAAGTGATGGACGTAGCCGTGTTTTTATTAATGATCAGGTGTCTAGTGTTGCATTGATGCGGAGTGTTGGCCGTTTGCTGGTTGAAATCCATGGACAACATGATGATCGTGCGCTTGTTGATGTTGCTACACATCGCCAATTATTAGATGCCTTTGGTGGTCTTGACGATGAAGTGGAAAATTTGCGTCAGTGTTATCACACATGGCGTGAATTTGAGGAACGTTTGCAACGACAGCGTCTTAAAGTAGAGAGCGCCGTACGTGAGGTTGATTATCTTCGTGCGTGTGTAGAAGAGCTTGAAAAGCTTGATTTTAAAGTTGGTGAAGAGGATGCTCTTTCTCTGCGCCGTGCCGATATGCTTAAATTAGAAAAAATAGCGACGGATATTAAAGAAGCGGATAATCTTTTAACGGGTCAAAAATCACCAATCCCCGTGCTTTCTAATTTGGTGAGGCGTTTGGAGCGAAAAATTCCTGAGGCACAAGAGCTTATTGCACCAGTGGTGAAATCTATTGATGAGGCATTGCATGCACTTGCAACAGCACAAGAAGGTATTGAGACGGCAATACGAGCATTAGATTTTGAACCTGATGAATTGGAAAGGATAGAAGAGCGTCTTTTTTCTCTTCGGGGTTTTGCTCGTAAATATCAAGTTTCTGCGGATGAATTGGTACAGTTACGTGATAAAATGGATGCTGAACTCGCTGCTTTTGAAGAGGCTCAGACTGTATTGACACGTTTTGAAGATGAAGCAAGACAAGCACAAAAAGAGTATGATACATTAGCGCAAGCGTTGTCAATAAAACGTCAAGAGGTGGCAAAGAACTTGTCTGAAAGCGTGATGACTGAGTTACCAGCACTGAAATTAGAGAGGGCTGAATTTATTGTTGAAATGCAAAGTGATATAGAAAAGCGGAGTGCAGAGGGATGTGATCGTATTGAATATTGGGTGCGAACAAATCCTGGAACACGTGCTGGACCAATGCTTAGTGTGGCTTCTGGCGGTGAATTGTCTCGTTTTTTGTTGGCATTAAAAGTTGTTTTGTCTGATCGAGGATCAGCACCGACGCTGATCTTTGATGAAATTGATACAGGCGTTGGGGGTGCTGTTGCAGCGGCTATTGGGCAACGGTTGAAACGCTTATCAGAACATGTTCAGGTTTTCGCTATTACGCATGCTCCACAGGTTGCATCGAAAGCGCGTGGACATTTTCTTATTTCAAAAATTGAAAGTCATGATAAAGGACGCTTTGTTACTGCGATTCATAAAATGGAAGAGCATGAGCGTGCAGAAGAAATTGCTCGTATGTTGGCAGGAGAACAGATTACTGAAGAAGCGCGTGCAGCGGCTCAAAAGCTTTTAGCATAAAGGTAATTCGTCAACGATAAAAATACTGGAAAGCTTGTATTTATTGAGATTCACTTTATGAGGAGACGTGGAGATCCTTAGGGCAGTGCTTGTAATTTGGAATAGATTTTATGAACAAAGATGCAGATAAAAATCTCACAGCTGTTGAAGCAGAAAGTGAATTAGAGTGGTTGGCAAAAGAGATTGCACGTCATGATGTGCTTTATAATCGTGATGATCAGCCTGAAATTTCTGATGCAGAATATGATGCTTTGCGCCGCCGTAATGCAGAAATTGAAGCTCTTTTTCCAGAGCTTATTCGTGTTGATTCGCCTTCACATAAAATTGGGGCACCAATTTCTGAAAAGTTTGAAAAATCTGTTCATGCACAGCCAATGCTTTCACTTGATAATGCATTTAGCTCTGAAGATGTTACTGAATTTGTTGAGCGTATTCGTCGTTTTTTACGGCTTCCAGAAACACAAGTGTTGGAAATAACAGCGGAGCCAAAAATTGATGGTTTATCTTTGTCTTTGCGTTACGAAAAGGGGCGGCTTGTGGGGGCCGCAACGCGTGGGGATGGAACTGTCGGTGAAAATGTGACGGCAAATGCCCGAACAATTGCTGATATTCCACAAGTTTTGCAAGGTGATTTTCCTGATATCATTGAGGTGCGTGGTGAAGTTTATATGGGGCGGGAGGATTTCCAAGCACTTAATATCAGCCAACAAGAAAAGGGCAAGTTAACCTTTGCCAATCCCCGAAATGCGGCGGCTGGTTCACTCCGTCAGCTTGATTCACGGATAACCGCTAGCAGAAAACTTCAATTTTTTGCTTATGCTTGTGGTGAGGTGAGTGAAATATTGGCAGAAAGTCAAATGGAGATGATGAAAAAGCTAAAAGAATATGGCTTTGTTATCAATCCATTAACAAAAGTCTTTAAGACAGTAAAAGAAATTATTTCGTATTATCACGATATCGAAGAATGCCGTCATTCTTTAAGCTATGATATTGATGGCATTGTTTATAAGGTTAATGATTTGATGCTCCAAAAGCGCTTGGGGTTTGTTTCTCGTTCGCCGCGTTGGGCGATAGCCCATAAATTTCCAGCAGAAAAAGCGATAGCGCTTTTGGAAAATATTGACATTCAAGTTGGTCGCACGGGAGCTTTGACACCTGTTGCACGTCTTACGCCTATTACTGTTGGTGGAGTGGTGGTGACCAATGCTAGTTTGCATAATGAGGATTATATTAAGGGAATTGGTCATAAAGGAGAGCCTATTCGTGAAGGACGTGATATCCGTGTAGGCGATAGCGTGATTGTACAACGTGCTGGTGATGTGATCCCTCAAGTTATTGATGTTATTATTGAAAAACGTCCGAAAGATGCTGCTGTTTTTATTTTTCCTCATTTGTGTCCAGCTTGTGGGAGTCATGCTGTTCGTGAAGTGGGAGAAGCCGTGCGTCGCTGTACAGGGGGGCTTATTTGTCCTGCACAGGCGATTGAGCGTATTCGTCATTTTGTTTCACGCAATGCTTTTGATATTGAGGGCTTGGGTAAAAAACAGGTAGAGTTTTTTTTCTATGCTCAAGATGAAGCGCTTTGTATTCATACACCAGCTGATATTTTTACTTTAGAACGTCGCCAAGAAAAATCTTTGATACGTTTAGAAAATATAGAAGGTTTTGGTACTGTTTCAGTGCGCAAATTGTATGATGCCATTAATGCACGTCGCAAAATTCCTTTGAGCCGTTTTTTGTTTGCATTGGGGATTCGTCATGTTGGAGAGGTGAATGCACGCCGTCTTGCGCGTACTTATAAAAATTATACGGCTTTTGAGACCGCGGCTATGGAAGCACTTATGCCATGTGATAAGGAAAATGAAAAAGGCAATGAAGCTTGGATGGAGCTTACCAATATCGAAGGAATTGGACCACAGGTAGGGAGCGCAATTGTTGATTTTTATCAAGAAGCGCATAATCGTGAGGTTTTGTCTGTTTTACTTGAAGAAGTAACCCCTCTTGATGAGGAGCCTATCTTGACAGCTTCTTCTCCAATAGCGGAGAAGACAATTGTTTTTACAGGAACTTTAGCGCATATGTCACGCGATGAAGCAAAAGCATTGGCAGAGCGATTAGGGGCCAAAACATCTGGTTCACTTTCTAAAAAAACAGATCTTCTTGTTGCAGGACCTGGAGCGGGTTCCAAATTGGCTAAAGCTGAAGAATTAGGTGTTGAGGTTATTGATGAAGAGGCTTGGCTACAGTTGATTGAGGAACATAATGTTTAGAGTGCGTTTTCTAGGAGATGCGTATACTGTTTGTATGATTATCTCTCTTATATCTTTTTGGGGCTGGAATCAAAAAGGGGATAATAGAGGCTGTTTTTTGCAAAAATAGAGCGCCATATACTTTGATATTTATTAAGTTATTGAAAAAACGTTAAAATTAAATATTAAACTTAAACTATTATGATGAAGAATATACAAGATTATTATTAGTAAAAGATATACGTTGTCACTGTGAAGCAAGGTAAAAATTATAAATAAATATGCAAAATTTTTGAATCTATACGGCGTAATAAGCTGGTTATAATAGGTGCTTTAGAAATATGACGCGGAGGATTATAAAATATAATGAAAATTTCTATATAGTAGAATAAGGTTATAACTCATGTGAAGATGGAGTGGAGGATAGTTGATAAGCGTTATCTTTTACAAGTGTATCCCGTCCTGTTTCAGTTTGGGAAGAGCTTTTGTTGTATCGGTAAAAAACTTGAAGTATTTTATAGAAGCATTTTTTGTGTTTGTTGATGGTAAATACACATTTCTCTCTTTAAAAGAGAAGGGTGTGGTGTTTTTGTAAGAAGCGTTGGAAGATATTTGTGTTTCTTCATTTAAAGGGGCATTGTTGCCTCTTTTGCCCATTTTTTATCTTCTTCATTTAAGTAAGGTGCATTCATCTGATAAACGCGCGCATGGTAATCATTGAGCCATTGTCGTTCTTCTTGTGTCAAAAGCTCTGGAAGAATGAGTTTTTGATCAATAGGGCAAAGTGTAAGCGTTTCAAACGAAAGCATTTCTATATCTCCGCCATCAATTTTTTGTGCTGGCTTTACCATTATCAAATTTTCAAGACGGATACCAAAAGCACCTTCGCGATAATATCCTGGTTCGTTTGAAAGAATCATACCGGAGATGAGTTCTTGGCATCCTTTGCGAGAAATATTTTGTGGCCCTTCATGAACAGAAAGATAAGACCCAACACCATGACCGGTACCATGAGCATAATCAAAACCAGCTTTCCATAAGGCGATGCGTGCTAGACTATCAATGTCTTGTCCACGGGTTCCTTTTGGAAATTGTGCGGTTGAAAGAGCAATCATGCCTTTGAGAACAAGAGTAAAACAGCGCTTTTCTTCCTCTCCAATATTTCCAATTGCTATTGTACGTGTCACATCTGTGGTGCCATCACGATATTGTCCACCTGAATCAACAAGATAAAGTTCACCAGCATTGAGGTGTTTATTTGTTTGTGTCGTTACACGATAATGAATAATGGCACCATTTGCACCTGCTGCTGAAATTGTATCAAAAGAAAGATCTTTAAGTTCTTCTCCCATTTCTTTTGCTGTGTTTATGCGAAATTCTTCTAATTTTTGAGCAGCAGAAATTTCACTTATTGACCCTAGTATTTGTTTATCTAACCAAGAAAAAAAACGGGTTAAGGCAACACCATCGCGTAGATGTGCTTTGCGTGCGCCATTGAGTTCTGTGTCATTTTTAATGGCACGTGGTAGAGCAGCAGGATCGGTAAGTGTGATGAAAGAGCTATTGTTTTCTTCAATAACAGTTCGTAATTTTTCGCATGTTAGCTGTGGATCTAAGGCAAACACTGTTCCTTTTTGAACATACTCTTTGATCTTTGGAATAAGCTGTTCTGGTTCATATAATTTTGCATAACGTTTCAGATATTGTTTCTGTTCTACACCAAGTTTTTTGCTGCTAATGAATAAGGCTGGTGTTTCGTTAAGTGGAATGAGAGCAAAACAAAGGGAAAAAGGTGTATTGGAAACATCACTGCCCCGTATATTGAATACCCATGCAATGGAGGAGGGGTCTGTAAAAATAAAGGCATTTGCATGAGTTTTCTGTATATCTTTGTAAATCAAAGCGAGTTTTTCATCTGTATCGCACCCAGCATATTTGAGAGGGTGAATTGATAAGGCAGATTGTGGAAATGGTGGCTGATCATGCCAGAGCTGATCAATGGGATTATGTTGAACTGCTACAAGTTTTCCACCGGCTTTTATCTCTAAAGATTTTTTCAACGTTGCTGTAGCGGCAATCGTATGGAGCCATGGATCAAAACCAATAGAAAGTTTTTGACCATTTTTTTCAAGCCATTGTGAGGGAGGGCAAGTTATGAGATCTTCATAATCAAAAATATCAGGATCAGTTTGTTGGCGAACTTGGAGCTTATATCGCCCGTCTGTAAATATGATGGCTTTATTTTTTAAAATCAGTGCAATCCCAGCTGATCCAGTAAAGCCGGTTAGCCAGCTAAGGCGTTGAGCATGAGGAGGGACATACTCTCCTTGGTGTTCATCGCACCGCGGAATAAGAAAACCATCGAGTCCAAGACGATCTAGTTCTTTACGAAGAGAGGCAATGCGCTCTAGAGCATAAGCAGGATTTGTTGTCGCCTCAAAAGATTGATACATAACGACGTCCTTTTCTTTTATTTTATTTCAGATGTATCGTAACCCATCCTTGCCGGTGGTATGTTTCGATATGTTTTAGCCCTTGTTTTACATAAGTCTCCAAAACATGGGCATGTTGTTCTTCAAGAATTCCAGAGAGTATAAGTGATCCCCCTTTTTGAAGTGCTTTTACCACTTCTTGCGCAAGTTCAATAAGCGGATTAGCAAGGATATTGGCAACAATGAGATCAAAGGGAGCACGTGAAGCAATTGCATCATGGGCAAAACCTGTTGCTGTGACAGCTGTAACATATTCCTTGACACCATTGAATTCGATATTGTGTTGTGCAACTTGAACAGCAATTGGGTCAATATCGGATGCAAGCACAGTAATTGGTTGGAGCATTGCGATGCCAATGGCTAGTACACCGCTCCCAGTACCAAGATCAAGGGCATTTTTTGGATTTTCGTGTTTCATGACTTTTGCAATCATTTCTAAACAACCGGCTGTTGTTCCATGATGTCCGGTGCCAAAAGCTTGATTAGCTTCAATTTCAATAGGAAGAACATTGGCTGGAATATCGCTTCTATTATGACTTCCATGAAGGAAAAAAGGACCGGCTTGCACAGGTTTTAGTCCTTCTAGGCTTTTTTGTACCCAATCAATGTTGGGTAAAACTTCCATATTAATTTTATCAAAATCTATAGAAAGGATTTGAGCAAAACGTTTCGAAATATGCTCGTAGTTTTCTTGGTCTACATAGAGTGAAAGTTCATATACAGCATTTTGTTCATCTATTTCTGTAAGAGCAAGAGGATAACCTTCTTCGTCAAAGGCTGTTTCTATAAGGGTATAGAACCGTTCTGCTTCATTTTTAGAAGCAGTATAATAGAGGCGAATTTGTTGCGACATGCTGTTCTTTCTTTTGATCGGCTTTTTTTAGTTTAAGATGAGTTTTTTTAACCGTTCAATGGCGATTTCATCTTTTAATTCGCTATCGTTTTCTTTCTTGTCATAACGGATAACGCCAGCTAATTTTCCACCTTTTTTAAGTAAAAAAATTGCGGCTGTATGGTTATATGTATAGTTTCCATCTGTTCCAGGGACTTTTTCAGCAACGATGTTAAAGGAATTGACCATTTTGTGAACTTTATCAGGATCCCCACTGATACCAATGATTTTATTGTTAAAATTACTGAGATATTCATGGAGTACTTCTGGTGTATCACGTTCGGGGTCAACAGTCACAAACCATATACCTAATTTATCGGTATTGGATCCAAGGGCTGTAAGCCACCGATCAAGATTCATCAATGTCGTAGGGCAAATTTCAGGACACATAGTAAAGCCGAAAAAAATTATTGAAGGTTTGCTTCGAATATCAGCCTCAGTAATATTTTTTCCATTAGAATCAGTAAGTGTAAAATTATCACCTAAAGGCTTATTTGTCAGCGCATCATAAATAAAAATACCTGTAAGGAATATGATTGTCAGCCCCAAGATGCGTATTACATTTTTCATAGTTTGACTCTCTTAGATAGATCAAGAAATTCTAACATTGGCAGATTTGTTTTGCAATCTCTGTTTCATGGTTGATTTTATTGGCTTGATTGGTATGTCTTTCTATATCTATTGATGAAACATTGGTGAAAGATGCATGAATATTGAGAATGATCTTCGGTTTCATGAAAGTGAGCCTCGTATCCATACGACAGCACGGCTGCATGGTTGTAAATTAGGGCGCTATGTGGAAATTAATGAGCGGGTGATTTTACGGGATGTAACCGTTGGAGATTTTTCTTATTTAGAACGTAATAGTGAGGCTATTTATAGCGATATTGGGCGTTTTTGTTCTATTGCATCTCATGTACGGATGAATGCGTTGGAGCATCCCATGGAGCGTGTTTCAACGCATAAAATAACCTATCGTCCAAACGAATATTTTCGTTATATGGCACTTGATCGTTCTTTTCGTGAAAGGCGTTGTGCAAAACGCGTTATTATTGGGCATGATGTGTGGATTGGATATGGTGCGGTTATTATGCCTGGGGTGACAGTTGGACATGGAGCAATTATTGGTGCTAACGCTGTTCTAACGAAAGATGTTATGCCTTATGCGGTTGTCGCTGGTGTTCCTGCTAAACGCTTGCGGATGCGTTTTCCCAATCATGTCATAGAATGCCTTTTGGAGATGGCTTGGTGGGATTGGCCACTTGATAAAATTTACGACGCATTGCCTGATATGCAAAATTTACCAATTGAAGTCTTTATTCGCAAATGGAAATGATAGTCAAAATAAAACAAAATGGTCTCTTGAAAAAACGGATCGTGGTTTGCTTTTAGTTAAGCTTTGTTTACAAAATTATCCAGCACACGCTTTTCTCCGGCTTTTTCAAACATTATTGTCAATTTATGATCGTCTATTGCTGTAATATGACCATAACCAAATTTTATGTGAAAAATCCGATCATTGATAGAAAAATTTGATGATTCATGAGAGATTGATTGAGCGATAATTTTCCCTTCAATCGTCTTGTTTTTTTGTGCACGCTTTTGTCTTGGTGTTGTATAGTCATTATAAAAGAAATCATGATATTGAAAAGAAGATTTTCCATAACCGCCATAAGATGTTTCCGTTTCTGCAACTTCTATATGTTCTGCTGGTAATTCATCTAGGAAACGGGAGGGAAGAGTAGATTGCCAAAGTCCATGAATTCTACGATTAGATACAAACCATATATGCAGGTGTTTTTTTGCTCTTGTGAGTCCAACATAAGCAAGACGCCGTTCTTCTTCTAATCCCGAACGTCCACCTTCATCTAATGAGCGCTGGTGGGGAAAAAGTCCTTCTTCCCAACCTGGAAGAAAAACTGTTTCAAATTCAAGGCCTTTGGCTGAATGAAGTGTCATGATGTTGACTGCATCGGTATTTTCATTGTTTTCAGCGTCCATAACCAGTGCAACGTGTTCCAAAAAACTTTGAAGATTTTCAAATTGTTCCATGGAACGGATCATTTCTTTAAGATTTTCTAGTCGTGTAGGAGCCTCTGGTGAGCGATCTTCTAACCACATGGTTGTGTAACCAGAATCATCAAGGATGATCTCGGCAAGTTCTCTATGAGGAGTGTCTTGAAGCATATTTTGCCAGCGGCGGAATTTTTCAATAAGGCTTCGTAACGCACTGCGTGCCTTAGGCTTTAATTCATCTGTTTCAATGATGTTAGCGGCAGCAGAAAAGAGAGGAACAGCACGTGCACGCGCACTCTCATAAAGAATGCGCAGGGTTGCATCTCCTATGCCGCGTTTTGGTGTATTAATAACACGCTCAAAAGCTAAATCATCAGCAGGTTGGACAACAACGCGTAAATAAGCCATAGCATCACGTATTTCCATTCGCTCATAAAAACGAGGACCTCCAATGACGCGGTAGTTAAGACCAAGCGTTACAAAGCGATCTTCAAATTCACGCATTTGGAATGATGCACGTACCAATATAGCCATATGATTTAATGCATGACCGGTTTGTTGTGCGCGTTCGATTTCTTCTCCGATCGCTCGTGCTTCTTCTGCCGAATCCCATGCTGAATGAATTTTTACCTTTTCTTCCTCACTCTTTATTTGAGCAGAAAAAAGAACTTTTCCCAGTCTTTCTTCATTATGAGCAATGAGATGGGAGGCGGTTTTAAGAATATGGGATGTTGAGCGATAATTGCGTTCTAGACGAATAATTTTAGCAGAAGGAAAATCTTTTTCAAAACGTAATATGTTTTCGACTTTTGCACCACGCCATCCATAAATGGATTGATCATCATCGCCAACACAACAAAGATTAACATGTTGACCTTGAGGATGTTGGGCCAAAAGGCGAAGCCAAAGATATTGTGCTGTATTTGTATCTTGATATTCATCGACAAGAATATAACGAAATTGAGAATGATATTCGCGAAGAATATCTGGATTATGTTGGAAGATAGAGATAGAATGAAGTAGAAGGTCACCAAAATCACAAGCATTAAGATCTTTTAATCGATTTTGATAACTGTGATAAAGTTCGCGTCCCATGCCGTTACCAAAGGAATGAGCATCACTTTTTGAGATATGTGTTGGTGAAAGTCCTTGATTTTTCCAAGAATCAATCATCATGGCTAGGTTTCGTGCGGGCCAACGCTTATCATCTAATCCTTCAGCTTGAATAAGCTGTTTTAAAAGTCGAAGAACATCATCGCTATCGAGAATTGTAAAGTTTCTTTTTAAATCAACAAGTTCTGCGTGACGTCGTAAAATTTTAGCACCAGTGGAATGAAAAGTTCCAAGCCAAGGCATACCTTCAACAACTCCTCCAATAAGTTCACCAATACGCATTTTCATTTCACGTGCTGCTTTGTTGGTGAAAGTGACAGCAAGTATTTGCTGAGGAGAGGCAAGTCCAGAGCGTAAAATGTGAGAAATACGGGTTGTTAAAACGCGCGTTTTTCCTGTACCAGCGCCTGCAAGAACTAAAAGAGGCCCCTCAGTATTCATAACAGCTTGTTGCTGTTCTGGATTGAGTTGTTCTAAATAGTCTGTGTTATATGATTTTTGTTCTTGTAGAGTATGGGAGAAAGAACCAGAGCTCTTCTTATCATGGTCTGGAGGGGAATCTTCTTCAAAGAAAGGTATGTTGTGATCAAAAAAATTACTCATTATATCTCTTTTGTAGTCTTTTTTTCATTGAAGTTCTAGATCAAAAAAACTTCTCTTAAAAAAGTCACAACAGCTTCAGTTGAATAAACAGAAAGAGAACGTAAAAAAATAAGCACAAACATTAAAGGCGTTGAGTGAGAACACTTTGAAGGGCATAAACGCGTAATGAAGCCGAAAGATTGACTTGTTGTGGTCTTTTGCTATCAATATCAGTGATAATAAAGGCTAAAGATTGTCCTTTTTTGCGGGCTATATCTTTTAGAATATCTAAAAATGGTGGTTCTAAAGAGACGCTTGTTGCGTGTCCATCAACGCGAACAGATATCTTTCGTGGAATGACTTTTGACCAATCGATAGAATTATTTTCGTGCATTTTTCTACCTTTATTCATCATTTTGTAAACGATTTTGATCAAGAAATTTTTGCGTTTTTAAAGACTTTTGTTGCTCAAAATTTTTTTCAGTTTTTGTTCGTCCAAAACGATAACGATTTAGCTCAGCACAAAGAGATTTTTCTGTACGTTTTTTTTGTTTTCGAAATTGGCGAAGGTTAATCAATTCAGTCATGAGAAAAACTTATTTTTTTCGAAAGGAATCTAAAGAGACAACATCAGCACTTTGTTTGGCATCGTTATTTGAAGATTCTTTATTTGTACTGAGGTTTTGTTCTTTTGTAAGCGTATTTTCTTTTTTTTGTGTGTTTGATAAGTTAATGGGCGTGGTTGAAGTATTTTCTGAATTTTCACTTTCTCCAGAGGTAAGATTTGAGGGTAGATCAAATGCTGCTTCAAATGCTGCTACAGGATCATAAAAGACCTGAATAGAAGTAAAAGGAATCACGAGCTTTTCGGTTATTTCCCTGAAGGAGAGGGTTACTTCGAAAGCTGTTTCTGAAACACTGAGATCTCTAAACTGATGTTGTAAGACGATTGTCATTTGCTCGGGATAGCGATTTTTTAACCGAGAAGAAATTTTAACGTCTGGGGCATTCGTCAAAAAAGTTATAAAAAAATGATGATTTCCCGGAAGACCTGCTTTGCTAACTTCCGATAAAACTTTACGGATAACTCCACGAAGCGCATCCTGAACGAGAATATCGTAACGGATTTGATCTTTAACCATCGAAGTTTATTCCTTTTATTTCACGTAGCAGAATGGGGTGTATTGATATTGTGTGATAGAAAACATATTTAAAATTAACAGTGTTTTGTCTACGATGCACCTCCATAAATCGAATAAATACGAAAATCTATGGTAAATAATGTCTGATAATGTCTGAAAGATCAATCAATAACATTTAAAAAAAGTGAAGGCTTCTGTTGCCAGGTGCCTCCGAACCCCGCTTAAACCTGCGACGGTTTAAGACTTAGTTTGAAACATTCACACTGCATCAAGCAGCGAGACGTGCTTCCGCATAGTTGTCATTTGCAACTACTCATTTAGCCCGATAACGGTGGTACAATGCCGAGTAAAAGAGCGATCTTTACACCCTTGTCGATCCTATTTCGCCCCCACCAAAATATAATGTTGGTTTCTTATATTTTGGTGGAGGCGCCGGGTACCGCCCCCGGGTCCAATAGGTTTATTTCACCGTCCATTTATTACCATATCTGGTAAACCAGCCTTCTAAATATAGATGAAGAACGGTCTTTAGAAAAGGGGGGTTGTTAATATTTTTAATCCTCTAATTATTTATGGAGTTATATGATGCGGCTGTAAAGTATAGTCCGCTCATTTTTGGAGAGGAGATGATGCAAAATGACAAATAATTTAGCAGATATTAAACTATATGATTCAAATCCCGATGAAGCAGCAGTAGAACGACTTAGCCGTCGTTTAGCTTTGGTGATGAAAAAGCAGGATGCGGCGCTTGTTGCCACGTCGGATCCAAAAGAGTTAGAACGTGTTGAAAAATGGGTTCAAGATGTTTTAGAAGCTGATGAGAAGAGTGCAAAAATGGCTGTTTCAAAAGTGGCTGAGATGATGTCTGGAGATCGCAGAAAAAGTCGTATGACTTTCTATTATTTGGTAGCCAAACAATTAAATGCACTTCATAAAATTTAAACAATATTAAATTTGTGATAATGATAAAAAAAGCCCAATTTCTTGGGCTTTTTCGTTGATAAAAAGGTTTAATGTTTTTCATCCTCTTGGAGGTATCCCCCTTTACGCATACTCGGGACAAAGAGAAGAGCAATGAATGCCATGATCATCACAACGGTTATATAAAAATAAAAGAGTGATTCATGACCGTACTTTTTTAATCCAAGTGCAACGTATTCAGCAGAACCACCAAATAAGGCGTTACCAATGGCATGAGAGATGCTAACGCCTAATGCGCGTATTGAAGAGGGAAACATTGCTGATTTTACGACACCAGAGATGGATGTATACATGCTCATAATGAACAGCAAGCCAATAATGACGGATAAGGCAACCCATATACTATGCGTATTACCGATTATCCAGAGTCCAGGAAATGTAAAGATGGCAGAGAGTATACTCCAAATGATAAGTAAAGTTTTTGTTCCAATTTTATCGGCTATGATACCCGCTATGGGTTGGAATAGGATGAAAATAAATAGTACAGCCGTCATAATCGTTGTTGCGGTCTGTTTATCAAAGCCGGTGGTTGTGATCAGATATTTTTGCATATAAGTCGTAAAGGTGTAAAATGTGAGTGATCCTCCTGATGCAAAGCATGCAATTACGACAACGGCTTTTGTATGCTTGGTGAGAAGTTCCTTAAGACTGCCAGAGTGTTTGTGAGAGCGGCTTTCTTTCGTGGTTGTTTCGTGGAGAGAACGACGCAGATAAATCGCAATTACTGCCCCAAATCCACCAATTACAAAAGGAATGCGCCATCCCCATGCTTTTAACTGATCTTCAGAGAGATAAGATGCTAGAATAAATATAATGAAGCTGGCAAGAAGTTGACCTGTAATAAGGGTGGCAGATTGGAAAGAAGCAAAAAGCCCACGATGTTTTTTGAGGGCAACTTCGCTCATATAAGTGGCTGCTGTACCATATTCACCCCCCGCTGAAAGTCCTTGCATCATCCGAGCTAAAAGTAAAAGGATTGCTGAGGTTATTCCTAAGGTTTCATAGGTGGGAAGTATGGCGATGAAAAAAGAGCCACCACACATCATAAAAATGGATATAAGCATCGAGCGTTTACGTCCATAACGATCGGCGATAAATCCTAAAAACCAAGCTCCAATAGGGCGCATAAGAAAGCCAATAAAAAAAACACCCGCGGTTTTTAACAGTGGAGTAATTGTGTCACCATCGGAGGGAAAGAATTGTGATGCAAAATAAATTGATGCAAATGAGTAAACGTAAAAATCATACCATTCTACGAGATTTCCTGATGCGCTTGCTATAATAGCAAAAACACGTTTTCTTGCATCCTGTGATGCTGAAGTTGTTTCATTTTTCATGAATTGTTCCCCTTTTGGATTTATAGTCCATATTTTCTAAACATAATTGTTTATGATTTCCAGAAAAATCCAATTGTATTATAATAATTTCTTAGGGAAATTCTTTAAGATGATTTCTTAGAGTTATGTTGTCATTCGTTTTAAGATTTTTACTTGTGTTATAGAATAAAAAGTTATCACCTTCTATTTAAAGGAAGAGAACATTGAAAAGTAGATCAAGATGCCTTTAAACTTTATGAGAAGAATGGAATTATTGGAATAATATCGGAAGATCATAGAAGAGATGGTCTTTATGAGCGGAAAGTCAAAAAACTGAAGACATTTCATAAAGCTTAAATAATGTAAAAGGGGATTTTTGTGTCCTTACTTATCTTGTTGTATCATAACACATCATCATTTAGGAGGGTGAGGTAAGGCTCAGATAAGGTGTTTTTAGATATCGTGATAAATATTTAGGGTAGGGCTTGCCTATAGAATCTGATCCAGTAGATTACATAAAGAAGGCAGTAACTATAGACAATTTAAGAGAAATTGAGTTGTTTGTAAGACGAGTGCGGGGCGGACTTTCGTTCTTTATTAGGGTGGAGAGGAGATCAAAAAAAAACCCAATTTCTTGGGCTTTTTTATTCAGAAAATAAGTTTAATGAAGTCTATCGTCCTTATCGAGATATCCTCCTTTATCTATATCGGGCATAAGAAGAATAGAGATGAGTGCAATGACCATCATACCAACTATGTAAAAAAAGAAAACAGATTCGTATCCTATATTTTTTAATCCAAGCGCTACATATTCAGCAGAACCGCCAAAGAGTGCGTTGCCAATGGCAAAAGCAAATCCAACGCCAATTGCTCGGATTGAAGCAGGGAACAATTCTGCTTTTATGATACCAGCAATGGACGTATAAAAACTCATAACACAGAGTATTCCAATGATGATTAAGAGTGCTGTCCATGCATTATGGGCACTCCCAATCATTTTAAGTACAGGAATGGTGCAGATAATGGATAATACCCCCCAACTAATGAGTGAAGCTCTTGCTCCAATTTTATCGGCTAGGGAACCAAAAAGGGGTTGGAGGAGCACAAAAATAAAGAGGGCGGCAGTCATTATCGTTGTTGCGGTTTGTTTATCAAAGCCCGTGGTTGTGATCAGATATTTTTGCATATAAGTGGTGTATGTATAAAATGTGAGTGATCCACCAGCTGTAAAGCCAACAACCAAAAAGAAAGCTTTTTTATGATTGCGAAAAAGTTCTCGAAGACTACCAGCATGTTGTTCAGAGCGGCTTTTGTGGGTTGTTGTTTCATGGAGCAAACTACGCAGATAAATTGCAACGATTGCTCCAAAGCCACCAATGACAAAAGGAATACGCCATCCCCACGTTTTTAACTGATCTTCAGTAAGGTAAAGAGCTAAAATAAATATTATAAAACTTGCGAGAAGTTGACCTGAGATTGTTGTTGCATACTGAAAAGAAGCAAAGAGCCCGCGACGATTTTGGGGTGCAACTTCGCTCATATAAGTTGCTGCTGTACCATATTCACCGCCAACGGAAAGTCCTTGAAACATACGGACTAAAAGGAGAAGAAATGCTGCTGTTATTCCCAAGGTTTTATAAGTGGGAAGTATGGCAATGAGAAAAGAGCCACCACACATCATAAAAACAGAAATAAGCATTGAGCGTTTGCGTCCATAACGATCAGCAATGTATCCAAAGAGCCATGCTCCAATTGGACGCATAAGAAAGCCAATAAAAAATATTCCTGCTGTTTTTAACAGTTGTGTGACGATATCTTCGTCTTCAGGAAAAAATTGTGATGCAAAATAAACCGATGCAAAGGAGTAAGCATAAAAGTCGTACCATTCTACCAGATTTCCTGATGCGCTGGATATGATAGCAAAAATACGTTTCCTTGTATCATGTGGGTCCAAAGTTGTTTTATTATTCATGAAGTATTCCCCTTTTAGATTTATAACTTTTCTTCTTTTTAAAGCTATTTACGATGTGCATTATAAAAGCGCCATTGTATTATGATAATTTTTTAGGGAAACATAAAGTTTTTTTCGAGAGCTATCAGTACTGTTTTGGGCTCATGGTGTTGTTATATTGCGTAAATCATACGCTTTTGACCATCTTGAAGGAAATATTGTTTTTTGTTTGATTGTGAATTATTTACATATGCAGAGTGTTTATGAAGATATGATACTCTTTAGTTTATATGCTTGATGTTATTGACTATTATATGCGAAGTTGGTGTATCAGTTAAAATACTTTTTATGAACCATCTTAAATGTCAAGGGGGGGAGTGCAATATTAAGAGTTCGTCAATAGTATAATGATAGCGGCTTGCACTTTTATTAAGTGTAAAGAGGGTGGTATGCATGTTTATACTTTACGGGGCTTTTACGTTATGTCATTCACGGGTACCGTTGTGAAATGGAGTTGGGTGCATTGAGAAATGTTTCTCAAAAAAGTGTGCTAATCCATAATATAATGGTATTTCTATTTTTCATGAAAGGATTTGTTTTGCATGAGGGGTACTATTAAGAACGTATTAAACAAAATCATGAGTGTAATCTTTATTATTGATAAAATTTCTTAAAAGATAATCACGTTTCTTCGACTTTGAGTGGAAATGGGAATATTAAAATAAATCAAACATTTTTTATCTTCAGTGAATTAAATTCAGCAAAAGAAATATTTATTACATCATAATATGAAGCCATTTATTTTTATAAGCGGCATATGCAGGGGAGAAAATTTCTTCTTTAGAGTGTTTAAAGGGATAAAAAATTGTGAGCTTTAAACTTCTATCGAAAAGAATATAAAAAAGCCCAGAGTACTGGGCTTTTTTATTAAATCCTTTTTTATTAACACTAAAAGTTAATGAATATCGTCTCCTTGTAAATACCCCTTTTTGCGAGCATCTGGCATTAAGAGAATTGCGATGAAGGCAATGATCATCATGCCGGTTATATAAAAATAGAAGATAGATTCATATCCAATATCTTTTAATCCAAGCGCTACAGCTTCGGCAGAACCACCAAAGAGTGCATTGGCAATAGCATAAGAGAGTCCAACACCTATTGCTCGCACTGAAGCGGGAAACATTTCCGATTTTACAATGCCTGAGATGGATGTGTAAAAGCTCATAATGCATAGCATTCCAATAATGACTGATAAAGCAATCCATGTACTATCAGTATTACCAATCACATTAAGTCCAGGAATGGTAAAGATAATAGATAAGACACTCCAAATAAGAAGTGAAGTTCTTGTTCCAATTTTATCTGCGAGAGAACCAAAGAGGGGTTGGAGTAACATGAAAACAAAGAGTGCGGCAGTCATCACAGTTGTGGCTGTATGTTTATCAAAGCCGGTGGTTGTGATCAGATATTTCTGCATGTAAGTCGTATAGGTGTAGAATGTGAGTGATCCTCCAGCGGTAAAGCCGATAACTAGAAAAAAAGCTTTTCGGTGGTTGCCCAGAAGTCCCCTAATACTACCAGCTTGTGCACTAGAACGACTTTCTTTGGTCGTTGTCTCATGGAGTGTACGGCGGAGATAAATTGCAACTATTGCGCCACATCCACCAATGGCAAAAGGAATACGCCAGCCCCACGCTTTTAGTTGATCTTCGTTGAGATAAAGTGCCAGAATGAATATAACGAGGCTGGCTAGGAGTTGACCACCAATCAGTGTGGTATATTGAAAAGAGCTAAAAAATCCACGGCGGTTTTTGAGGGCGATTTCGCTCATATAAGTTGCTGTTGTACCATATTCGCCACCGACAGAAAGTCCCTGAAGCATTCGGAGTAAAAGTAAAAGAACTGCTGCTGTTACTCCAATGGTTTCATAGGTAGGAAGTAGGGCGATTAAGAACGAACCACCACACATCATAAAAACAGAGATAAGCATTGAGCGTTTGCGGCCATAACGATCAGCAATGTATCCAAAGAGCCATCCTCCGATTGGGCGCATAAGAAAACCAATAGCAAAGACACCAGCAGCCTTTAAAAGTTGCGCAACGACATCGCCATCTGAGGGAAAGAATTGTGATGCAAAGTAAATGGACGTAAAGGAATAAACATAAAAGTCATACCATTCTACTAGATTACCTGATGCACTGGACACAATAGCCCAGATACGTTTTCTTGTATCATGCGGTGCTAAAGATTCTTGTTTTTCCATAGTCGATCCCTTTATTTTATGTTCATCCATCTTTGTTCATTTATGTCATTTTCTTAGAAGCTGTCTATAGTATTTTATCTTTTGCATCAAAATTTTAGTCAGATCATGATAATTTCTTGTGTAAGATGCTTTCGGAAAAAGATTTGAATTATGTTTGTACGGATTTTACAGTTTTTATTTTCTATTTTCTATAATGAGAAGAATCGGACATAATAGCCCTATGAAATCATATCTTGCTCTTTTATCTCATGTTTTAAATCAGGGTATTGATCGGACAGATCGAACGGGTGTTGGAACGCGATCTATCTTTGGGTATCAGATGCGCTTTGATTTACAAGCAGGATTTCCATTGTTGACAACAAAGAAACTACACTTACGTTCAATTATTTATGAGCTTTTGTGGTTTCTTAAAGGCGATACAAATATCGCATGGTTGAAAGAGCATGGTGTATCGATTTGGGACGAATGGGCTGATGAAAAGGGAAATCTTGGTCCTGTTTATGGTTATCAGTGGCGTTCTTGGCCTGCTCCTGATGGACGCCATATTGATCAAATTAACAATCTTTTAACGATGATTAAGGAAACGCCAGATTCTCGTCGCTTGATTGTATCAGCTTGGAATCCTGCATTAATAGAGGAAATGGCTTTGCCTCCGTGTCATTGTCTTTTTCAATTTTACATTGCGGAGGGTAAATTATCTTGTCAACTGTATCAGCGTTCAGCGGATATTTTCTTAGGTGTTCCATTCAATATTGCATCCTACGCATTGCTAACGATGATGATTGCGCAAGTAAGCGGTCTTAAAGTAGGCGATTTTATTCATACTCTGGGAGATGCTCATCTTTATTCTAATCATTTTGAACAGGCAAAATATCAATTGTCTCGTATACCAAATGCTTTGCCTTGTATGCGCATAAATCCAGCGGTAACAGATCTTTTTTCTTTTCAATTTGAGGATTTTGAGTTGCTTAATTATGAAGCACAGCCCCATATTAAAGCACCGGTAGCAATATGACGATTTCCATTTGTTTAATTGCTGCTGTTGCAGAAAATGGTGTTATCGGTCGTGGAGGTGCAATGCCTTGGCATTTATTGACAGATTTGCAACGCTTTAAAGCTTTGACGTTGGGTAAGCCCATTATTATGGGAAGAAAAACTTGGGATTCTATTGGGCGACCTTTACCAGGGCGTACAAATATCGTCATTACGCGTGATTGCACCTTTTGTGCTGGGGGGGCTGTTGTTGCTCACTCTTTATCGCAAGCTTGTTCTCTTGCAACAAGCGTTGCTTCTCAAAATGATGTAGAGGAAATTTTTATTATTGGTGGTGGTGAAATTTTTCAACAAGGGTTGCATATGGCTGATAAAATATTTCTTACAGAAGTTTTAGCTTCTATAGAAGGTGATAGTTTTTTTCCTGTTTTTGATAAAGAAAAGTGGACTATTGTGCAAACACAAGATATTCCAGAAGGGGATAAAGATAGTCATCCTACACGTTTTGTTGTTTATGAGCGGAAATAATTTTTTGTAATATGAAGTGGAAGGGGTTATCAGTTGTATTGTAATGAGGTAAGAGACACCCTATAAGATCAAGCAAATGGTTGGTGTTCGAGTAGTGGTAATCAGTTAAAGAGGTGATAATGCCCTGGACAAATCAAAATGGTGGTGGCCCATGGAGTGGCAATAAAAACAGTGGTGACAAAAAGAAACCAGCTAAGAATCTCTTTGGTTCTGGTGGCAATAATGGTGGTGATAATAGTCCCAATCTTGATGATATTTTGCGCAAAGGGCAGGATCAGTTTAAACAATTTGGGAGAAGTAGTCTTTCTGTTTTATTCCTTCTGCTTATTGCGTTTTTTTGGCTATATCAGTCATTTTATATTGTTCAGCAAAATGAACAAGCGGTGGAGTTGCGCTTTGGCATCCCTAAAGAAGGCATTATTGGTGATGGGTTGCATTTTCATTTTTGGCCAATTGAGACCTATATGAAAGTACCTTTAACGGAAAAAACAATCGCGATTGGTGGGAAGCCCGGTCAGGCGCAACAAAGTGATGGCTTAATGCTTTCAAGTGATCAGAACATTGTTAATGTTAATTTTTCCGTTTACTATCGTATTTCACACCCTAGTCAGTTTTTATTCAATGTGAATGATCAAGAAGGAACAGTTCGCCAAGTTGCTGAGAGTGCAATGCGTGAAGTCATTGGTTCGCGGCCGGTTGATGATGTCTTACGTGACAAGAAAGAAGAAGTTGCTAATGACGTTAGAAAGATTATTCAGTTGACTGTAGATAAATATCAACTTGGTGTTGAAATAAGCCGTGTGTCTATCAGTGAAGCTGCTCCTCCAACAAAGGTTGCTGCTGCGTTTAATTCTGTTCAGCAGGCGGAGCAGGAACGTGGAAGAATGATTGAAGAGGGAAATCGTGTGCGTTTTACGAAAATTGGTTTAGCAAATGGTGAAGCTTCACGCACACGAGAAATCGCAAAAGGTGAAAAGGCACAAATGGTCGAAGAGGCAACAGGGCGTGCGGAGCGTTTTCAGGCGATAGCTCGTGAGGCTGCTATTTCACCAGAAGCTGCTCGCTACCGTCTCTATATGGAAACGATGGGGCGTATTCTTTCTTCACCAAATAAGTTGGTTTTTGATCAGGCAAATTCTCCAGCGGTGCCTTATTTACCTTTGAACGAATTGTTGCGTAGCAATTCATCAGAAAAATTGAAGGCAACATCAGCGCGTCCTGCATCGCTTTCGGATTCTAGCATTTCTGGAGGATATTAATTATGCAGCAATCTCGTTTTTTGTTTGTTTTTAGTGCTATAGTGTTTGTTTTGATGATTTTGTGGATGTCCGTTTTTATCGTCTATCCTCGTCAACAAGTAGCAATTAAGCGTTTTGGACAAATTGTTCAGGTAGAATCTAATCCTGGAATCTATTTCAAGGCACCTTTTATAGATAAGATCATCATTGTTGATAATCGGTTGTTGCGTTACGATGTTCCTACACAATCTGTACAGGTTCGTGGTGGTGCGTATTATGAGGTGGATGCGTTCTTTATTTACCGTATTACAGATCCTAAGTTGTTTTTACAGCGCATTGCTTCTGGGCGTCCACAAATTGCGGCACGTGAAAATCTTGCACCGCGGTTTATTGACGCTTTGCGTGCTGTTTATGGCAAGCGAGAATTTAAAGCAGCCTTATCGGATGAACGAGGCGCGATGATGGCTGAAGTACAGAAGCAGTTTTCTGTAGATGCAGGTTCGTTGGGTATTAACATTGTTGATGTGCGTATTCGTAAAACCGATTTGACGGATGCTGTTTCAGAAGATGTTTATCGGCAAATGGCAGCTGAACGTGAAGCTGCTGCGGAAAATATTCGTGCTCGTGGTCAGCAGGAGCGAGATCGTATTGTGGCAGAAGCTAATCGTGAATATGAAGAAATCGTAGCAGCTGCAAAGCGTGATGCTGAAATTACTCGTGGTGAAGGTCAGGCTGAAAGTATTCGTCTTTTATTGAATGCGAGGGAGGCTAATCCATCTTTTTACGATTTTTGGTTGGCGATGGAACAATACAAGAATTTAGAGCGTACTCCGATGGTGATTTCACCAAATGAGGATTTCTTTTTCTATTTTCGTAATCCGCCGCAGGCAAATAAAGCATTCTTACCGACAATGAATACAGGCCTCAGTAAAACGGATTCAAAATCGGGAGAGAATAGATAAAATAATGGATTGCAGATACGAGATTTTGCATGAAAAGAATGATCTGTGACCATTTTCTTTTATGATAAAAGTCGTAGAGAGTATCGAGCCGTGCTGGTTTTACATAGATAAATTTAGTGGGGCTCTTTGCCGCTTTGGTTAAAGGCATGTCATGGATAGAAGTGTCGTGAGTAAAAATACGTTTTTAAAGTTTTTTATCACAAGAGTTGTTTTTTGTGTGACTTTGTTTCTATCAGGATCAGTGAGTTTGTCTTGGGGCGCAGAGACAAGCAAGGAATTGCTTTCTATTCCTGATTTAGCTTCTGAGCTTTTGGAAACAGTTGTGAATATTTCCACGGCACAGACTGTTGAAGGAACCGAACAGGATGAAAATACCTCGGTACCCGTTATCCCAAAAGATTCATTGCTGGAGGAATATTTTAGTGATTTTTTTACACCCAAAGATGGTCAAAAAGATAGTCAATTTCAAAAGGTGCGTTCTTTAGGGTCTGGTTTTGTGATTGATGCGCAAAAAGGGATTATTGTTACAAATTATCATGTTATTGTTGATGCTGATGATATTGAAGTTAATTTTACGGATGGTACAAAACTAAAGGCAAAGCTTCTTGGAAAGGATAGCAAAACTGATTTGGCGTTGCTTCAAGTCGATGCAGGAAGTAAAAAATTAAAAGCTGTGCGTTTTGGTGATTCTGAAAAAGCACGCATTGGTGACTGGGTTATGGCTATTGGAAACCCTTATGGTTTTGGTGGAAGTGTGACGGTTGGTATTATTTCTGCACGTAACCGTGATCTTAATGCTGGTCCCTATGATAATTTTATTCAAACAGATGCAGCAATTAATCGGGGCAATTCTGGTGGTCCGTTATTTGATAGAAATGGTGAAGTCATTGGCATTAATACAGCAATTGTTTCACCTTCTGGAGGATCTATCGGTATTGGATTTGCTATTCCATCGGATATGGCCCTTTCTGTTATTAATCAATTGCGTGATTTTGGAGAAATAAGACGTGGTTGGTTGGCTATTCGTATTCAGCCGGTAACAAAGGATATTGCAAAAAGTTTAAAATTGGACAATGCTGTAGGGGCATTGGTGGCTGGTAAAATAGAACAGACGGAAGAAAATAATGTAGATAATAGCCAGTTGCAAACTGGAGATGTCATTCTTTACTTTGGAAATTCCAAAATTAAGCATGCACGTGATTTGCCGCGTTTAGTTGCAGAAAGTTCAGAAGGAAAAGTGGTGGATGTTACTGTTTTACGTAATGGGCAAGAAAAAACAGTAAAAGTTAAGCTTGGACGTTTGATTGAAACAGATCCAAATGAAGATACAGAAGAAGAAGTTGATGATAAAAAAAGTCAAGATCTGTCGAAAAACGTGACAATGCAATTTATGGGAATGACGTTATCTGAACTGACAGAGGATTTGCGTCATCGTTATTCAATTTCAGATAAACTTCGAGGACTAGTGGTGACATCTGTTGCACAAAATAGCGCAGCGGATAAAAAGCGTATTCGAGTTGGTGAAGTGATTGTTGATATCAATCAGAGTGCTATCACAACAATTGATGAGGCTAAAAAACGTATTCATAAATTACGTGAAGCTGGACGCAAAAATGCTCTATTTATTGTAGCGCGTCCAGATGGAGAGTTGCGGTTCGTAACGCTCCTAATGGATTGATGCTTAAGAAATTAATTTTTTGTTTTTTATCAGCCTTAGTATATGGGATATTCTGTAGCTCAGCCATGTGGTGTCCCATATTTCTCAAGCTCATTTAACGACAGAGAGCATGGACTGTATAACATAAAATCCATTGGGCAGCTCTATTTTTGCGTTAAATAAAAGTACAAGTTGGTACCATCATAGATTTGCTAGATTTCAACCTTGCAACAGCTTAGGCTTTGAAATGCTGTATGAGAGATCTATGTTTTGTGTTTAAGTCAATTATTATTATAAATAATGTTTTATCTAGTGAGACTTTTAGCACTTTGTGATTGTGTTTTGTGTGCTATAGAGAAGGTTTTTTCACTTCAGTTTGAAAAAAGTGATCCAGAGAAAAATCATATTAGACTAAATTAGTTATATATATTTATACTTTTCTTGGTGATGGATGAAAAAATAGTTATAAAAAAAGTGTGAAAAAGACAATTTCTGAATCTCCTATTATAAATCAGAATAATATGCTGTTTTTATAGGAAAAAATAAAGCTGTTTGATTGTATAGGTTAAGCTCAGTATTATTTTCATAAATGATGACAAAGAATATGTTTGTTTTTAATGGACTAACGGACAGAATGATCATGGCTGTAGTTTATTATTGAACTAGGATAGCAAAAATGCTTGGAAATTCCTTTGGTGTTGTTATTAAGTCCATTTTTTCTTTTTTATAAGTTTCATAAGAGGCTTGGTTTTAAGAAGAATTTGTATTCGTATTTTTGTTTAAAGTGTTCACTCTATGATAACGAAGATAAAATACAGGGGCTTTAGGAGATGTCATGCATGTTGCAATAAGTTATTGATAGGGAGAAATTGCTATTTATGAAGCAGAGAACAGTTACATTAATAGCGGGACCAACGGCAAGTGGGAAGTCAGAACTTGCCTTGCAAATGGCTCAAGAAAAAAATGCTCTCATTATTAATACTGATTCAATGCAGGTTTATGATGTTTTAAATATTTTAACGGCACGGCCGAGGGAGGATGATACTGCGATTGTTCCACATTATCTTTATGGTCATGTGAGTCCTACTTTGAATTATTCAGTAGGGCAATGGTTGTGTGATGTCGAGAAGCTATTGGCTACTTTTTCTTTAAGATCAGTTATTTTTGTTGGTGGAACAGGACTTTATTTTCGTGCTCTTTTAGAGGGGATTTCGGAAATCCCTCATGTTCCAGATGTTGTGCGGCAGAAGTGGCGTTTGCTGCTTGATAAAGAGGGCGTTGCAAATCTTTATCGCCAGTTGTTGAAGATTGATGCTGTTGTTGCTGAAAAAATTTCTTCGCACGATAGACAGCGTATTGTCCGTGCTTTGGAAGTTTATGATGCAACCGGTAAGACGCTCAGTTGGTGGCAGAAACAAAAAACAACACCTCTTATTGCGCCGAATTTGACCGAAAAAATTCTTCTCATGCCACCACGTCCTCTGCTTTATGAACGTATTCATAAACGCTTGGATTCTATGATTGAAAGAGGAGCTTTAGAAGAAGTGATGATCATGAAGAATCTTATGCTTTCCCCTTCATTACCAGCAATGAAGGCTATTGGTATACCTGAATTTATGGCTTATTTGGATGGATATAGAAGCTTTGAGAATGCTCTTGAAGCGGTGAAAATACAAACGAGGAGATATGCAAAAAGACAAATGACATGGTTTCGTAATCAATTTGATGAAGAATGGATACTTACTTTTTGATAAAAGAGCTAGAGTTTTGCAAAGAAACTTATCGAAAGATAAAAGATAATTCGTGAAAATTTTTTTTTAGAAAATATAATTTTTTATTGACGAATGGTATCAATGGAATTAGAAATCTTTCTACAAGGAATTTTTTTATATATTTTATACGTTGGAATAATGGGGGGTGATCATACAGTATGTGTTGTGTAATGGGCTCCTTTGGGGTCTTTTTTTATGGGCTCCGTTAGGGGCTTTTTTATTGTCCTATAAAGTAGGTGAGTGGGAAAAATGAGAAATGATCCAAGAAAGCAAGAGAGTGCAGATGGAAAAATAATGTCGGGGGCTGAAATAGTGGTTCAGGCTCTTATAGATCAAGGGGTTAAACATATTTTTGGTTATCCTGGTGGGGCTGTTTTGCCTATTTTTGATGTTCTTTATCATCAAGATATACTCCAGCATATTTTGGTGCGCCATGAACAAGCCGCAGGGCATGCGGCTGAAGGCTATGCACGCAGCACAGGGAAGGTAGGGGTTATGCTTGTGACTTCTGGTCCAGGGGCAACGAATGCTGTTACACCTTTGCAGGATGCACTTATGGATTCTATACCTCTTGTTTGTTTTTCTGGACAGGTGTCAACAACGGTGATTGGAACAAATGCTTTTCAAGAGGCTGATACAGTTGGAATTACAAAGCCTTGTACGAAGCGTAATTGGCTGGTTAAAAATGTCAATGATCTTGCAGCTATTATTCATGAAGCTTTTTCTCTTGCTCAATCAGGTCGTCCTGGGCCGGTTTTGATTGATATTCCTAAGGATGTTCAATTTGCTTCAGGATTTTATAGAGCTCCTCAAGTTCAGGAATCTTTACATTCTTCTCTACCGTTGAAAGGGAATACTAAGGCTATTGAATCGGCCGTTTCTCTTTTAGTTGAGGCAAAACGTCCTATTATTTATTCTGGTGGTGGTGTAATTTCATCGGGGATGAAAGCTATACAGATTTTACGTAATTTGGTTCAATTGGGGGATTTTCCGATTACTTCAACATTAATGGGACTTGGTGCTTATCCTGCTTCCGGTAAAAATTGGCTTGGAATGCTTGGAATGCATGGAACCTATGAGGCTAATATGGCTATGCATGATTGTGATGTCATGTTAGCTGTTGGAGCACGATTTGATGATCGTATCACGGGGCGATTGGATGCATTTGCACCTCATGCGCGTATTATTCATATTGATATTGATCCTTCTTCCATCAATAAAATTGTAAAAGCAGAAGTTCCAATTATTGGTGATGTGGCTTGTGTTTTGGCAGATATGACGCAACTCTTAAAGATACAGCAACCAGCGTTTAACATTGAAGTTCGTGAGGCGTGGTGGAAGCAAATTAATCGCTGGAAAGCTCGTAATTCATTGGCATATATGAAAAAAAAAGATGTTATCATGCCACAATATGCTCTTGAACGGTTGTATGCTCTTACCAAAGATGCGAGCGCTTATATCACAACGGATGTCGGACAGCATCAGATGTGGGCAGCACAATATTATCATTTTGATGAACCAAAACATTGGATGACTTCTGGTGGGTTGGGAACGATGGGTTATGGTCTTCCGGCGGCTATCGGTGTTCAAATAGCACATCCTGATGCGCTTGTTGTGTGTATTTCTGGAGATGCTTCAATTCAGATGAATATTCAAGAGCTTGCAACGGCAATTCAGCATAATACGCCAGTGAAAATTTTTATTTTAAATAATCAGTATATGGGTATGGTTCGTCAATGGCAGCAGTTGTTGCATGGCAACCGTCTTTCTCATTCTTATACCGAATCTATGCCTGATTTTGTAAAATTGGCACAAGCTTATGGAGCGGTGGGAATTCATTGTTCAAAACCCGATGAACTTGATGATAAAATTCAGCAGATGATTGACTGTGATAAGCCTGTTCTTTTTGATTGTCGTGTTTATCATTTAGAAAACTGTTTTCCTATGATCCCATCGGGATGCGCCCATAATGAGATGTTATTACCTGATGAGGCAAGCGAGGAAGCTATTGCAAATGCTGTTTCCTCCGAGGGAAAGATTCTTGTATAAAATGAATGTGTTAACAAAATAGAGAAGGATGGTGATGATGAAGTCTTTGGAGTCTTCATCTCTTTCTCTTCTTTGCGAAGAGTTCCTATTATCCTTAGAGCTCATTTTATGATTTTCATTCTTTGTTTAAAGACATGGGGCTTTGTTTAAATACATGGGGTGTATTATTATTTGTTCATCTAAAAAATGTTATAAGTCGTGTGGCCAATTATATTTGAATTTATTTGTACGCGATGTTTGTTTTTTTAATTCATATGTTCGCATTAATAGCTATTTCGTTGCATTTTTTAGATAATACATTGAATTATCTGTTATAAATTAATTATGTTGTCTCATATATGAAAGATTCCATCGTGCAAGAAAAAAAGTCACTGTGCTTGAAGGGTGCAACCATGCAAACCGTCATACTTGTGAAAACAATAGAAGAGTTTGTCACTATGTTTTGGTTTCGCATTATGAAATTACTCCACATCGCTCTTTCAAGGGCTTAATAGGAAAAGCCCCCTAGCGGCTTAAAAGGAAGGGCAAAATAACAAAGATCAAGTGCAGCCATAGAAAATCAATTGGACACCATAGCTTATAGTTAGGTAGTAACCTCACCTGATTATGCGAGAGAAATCTATACATATAAAATGTGTCGTCAATCTATATATATATAATACTCAACATTATACCATTATCAGGGCATTAACATTGAAAATCAAAGACTCTTTCTTTTATTTGTTCTACATATCTATGATTCCATAAATCTGCAGACACAAATACTCTTTGAATCCACCGCATTGGATTTTTATAACGATCAAATGATCCAGAAAATTTATCTCTAGAGTGTAGAGCCATTCTGTTATCAATGTATAATAATCTTCTTGGTTGTACATCAATTCCAAAAGATACAGCCTTAATAGCTTCATAAAAATGATCTAAAGCGTCCTTGGCTTTTTTTGACTGTGGTTCCTAACATGCCCAGATAAAAAACAGCGCTGATATCTGGGAATTCACCGTCTCCTTGAACTAGGGGGCACTTTACTTGTAGAGGTCACTCCATTTTTCTCCTCTATAGGGAACATTAATTATATATAAATTATCCCTTAAGCTACTCAAATCTTCCTCACTTAAAAGTTTTAAAGCTAGACGTGCATCAGATATTCTCGTTAACGGGCCATCAACATCATTGCGAACACCAGTTAAAAGTATCCCTTTAGGAGATAAATTTAAACCTTTTATAAATTTTAGTGCAGCATTTTCTATATGAAAATCTAACTCAACTTCAGATCCTAATCCTGTATAATCCTTTTTATTATCCTCTAAAGGAACTAGGTTATTTACTATATGTTCGGCTTCAAACTTAATTGAATACGGCTCTCCGATTAATAAAGAAAACATCATAATTAAATTTTCGCTTATATAACCGCTTTTACAAGACGCATCTAGATTATAAGGATTAGGTGACGTATTAATTTTTCTATCAATTGGAAGTTTTTCAAAGATTAAATATGGTCTAGGGGGAATAGACATCTTTTACTTCATAAGAATTGCCAATATTCTATATGTCCGCAGCGAAAATGCTGTTTTTTTAGCTCAACTGAATATTCAATACCACCCGTATGGATCATAAATAACATGGTCTAAAGCCTCCCAAAGGTTGTCTCTTTCGCCATTGCTCAACTCAAAAGTATTTTCATTTATCATTATAGTTTCCTCCCCAATTATATTCCCCTACTTTTTTATTAAGAAAAGTGAAAAAACAATCATTAAAATCAGCCATGTTAGTAAATAAGTGTCTGTAAAATCTTGGATTAATCCAAATAATGATGGCGCAGTAATAATTGCGATTTGATTTACAGATATTGCTAAACCCAGCAAAAAGCCAACGCTTTCGTTCGGCTTAAGAGTCTACAATATAAGCAACCCAAGGGCCATACCATCCTAATCCAAAAAAAACTAACCAAGCAGATAAAATAGTTAAATAAATTATGGATCCACTCATGCCAAAAATTAATATTAAAAATCCAAAAACGACTGCAATCATGCAAAACAAGACAGGAAAAAATCGTCCTTTTTTACAATGATCACTCCACGCTGCTAAAATAATTCTTCCTAAGGCACCAGAAGCCTGTGAAACAAAAAACAAATAAGCACTTTTATCTAGAGGCAGGTGATAGATTCTATAAAAATAAATCGTTATAAAAATGGTTAAAACATATTGAGAACGATCACAAGTGAAACGCCTGAAAAATAATATTCTTCATATGCGGCGCAGCCAACATCGCAAGACGAGACCTTACATTTGCATAGAACGAAACTTTTGCCTTGCTTTTGGGAACGATAGCGACAACTTTTGCTGGTGTGTGATAAAAAATAATAAATATACATTCCCCTAAAAAAGAAACTATGGCACCGACCAAAAACGCACCTTGTATGCCATAGACAAGCGGTACTAGCAGGAAGAACCATTCCAGCTAATGCCTCACCTAATGGTCGCCTGCCTTATTCCCATTGCAAATCCGCGCTGCGATTGTGGAAACCATGAAGAAATAGATTTAGCGCCACTGGGTTAAGCAGAACTATAAAATCCCTCTACAATGAGCAAACAAACCAAAAGGGAAATATAGTTATCTGCGATTGCTCCCAATAAAAGAGCGATAGAAACGCCGAGTGCGCCCAACCTCAACAATATAGCGCTCGTTGAACTTGTCTAGTAATTCGCCAGCTACAAGTAACCCATTAATAGGTAGGAATTGCGCTGCTGAAGACAGCAAACCTATCTGAGAGTCACTCAGCGAGAAATCCTTCTTAAAAAAATTCAGCTAAAGGACCAATCCCTTGAACAAAGAAACAGGCTGATGCTTGAGCGATAGTGGCAACAAGCAATACAATCCATCTATAATAAATTTTTTTCTATAAATTGATGATTGCTCACTCAGCCCCCTACAATGAAAGTGCTCTTGTAGCCTTTTTTAATAATGCTTGCAACAATAAATGAGGTATTTTATGCGGGTGACATAAAAATTTGTTAATATGATTGGTATTCATATGCAAGCTAAGGAATATGCTTAATTTAAGGAAATAAGCTATTATGTGTCGTGCAAATTTGATACGCTAGCGATATAAGATAAATTTTACAAACATTAGCTCAATCGGCATTAAGCGCTCTTCATAAAAGATGCTATATTTTGGCAAGCTTTTTCCATATAATTCTCAAAGCTTTCTTCAGTCACATAGCCCAAGTGCGGTGTGCAAAGAACTCTCTCTGATTGCAATAATTTGCTCTCATATACTGGCTCGCTGTCATAAACATCCAGTGCAAAGTAAGTTGAATTTTTCAAACTTAGTATTTTTTCTATCGCCCCTTTTTCAACCAAAGCTGAACGCGCTGTGTTGACAAAAATAGCATGAGGTTTCATGCTCAATAGATCCTCTAATTGAATGATTTCTCTGGTTTTATCACTTAAACGTAAATGGACGGATATAATGTCAGGATGTGTAAAAAATTCATCTTTTGAATGCGTAAAATGATAACCTAAACTTTTTGCTTCTTGCGTTGAACGCTCGCTCCCATAAACCAAAATGGACATGCCAAAAGCTTGAGCATATTGAGCAACCATTTTACCAATACGCCCAAACCCGAATATTCCAAGAGTGGCCCCTTTCATTTGGTTGCCAAATGTTGTTTGCCATCGTCCTTTTTTCATATCAGACACAGATTTACAGAGTTTTCTACGCGCAGACATAATTAAAAGCCAGGCAAATTCAGCAGCAGAAGTTGGATCTCCTCCACCGTCTAATATTTCAATTCCTAAGTCTCTACAAGCTTCTAAGTCAATATGTGAACCTATAGGGCCTGTTTGGCGAATACAGTACAAATAAAATCAAATAATTATGCTTAATGTAAGGGATTGGGCGGTTATTGATTCTATTACGTTTTTTTGCTCCTATCCCTAACTTTTTTGGAGCTTTTTTATCGATTCAAGAGCAAGTTTTTTACGATCTGCACTCTTTGTATAAAGAGATGCCATGTTGTCGTCTGTCCATCCAAAAAGTGCTTTCAATTGTGAAACTGTTGCACCGGAATTAGCGGCGCGTGTTGCTGCTAATTTTCTCAAACCATGTGCTGATTTTTTTATATCCGCTTCATTGCATGCTTTGTAAAATAAAACCCCGAAGCTTTCTTTGGGTATTTTGTTTCCACGTCTACCACAAATGAATGTTTCATTTCCAATAGGACCAATTTTAAGGGTTTCGGCTAGTTCAGGCAAAATTGGTAGAAAAACATCTGTTTGGAATTTACTTTTCTCTGTCTTAAGATGAATGATATTATCTTTCACATCTTTCCAACCAATTCGTACGGCATCACCACGACGCAAACCCGTGTAAAGAAGAACATCAATCCAGACACGTTCATGGGTTCCTAAAGCCCATTTTTGATAATATTTCTCAACATCTTCTTCTGTCCAAACAGGAAATCCCTCTTTATTTTTAAGTGGAGGTTTTTTAACGCCTAAAGTTGGATTACTTTCCAAAAGTCCTTGATCAATCGCCCAATTAAAAAGCCCATTAAGTGCCTTCAGAAAATTCCTAGCCATTGCTGGTGTTTCTTTACGCCTCTCAACACCGGCTATGATATGTTTTTTCTCGATTGCTTGATATGGAATATTTCCTATTGCATCGCACACCTTTATAAGAATGAGTTGATTTTGTTTCTTTGTAGCTTTAGCAAGGTTATGCCAATTGGAGCTGTTAAAGTATTGTTTAAGTAGCCATGCAAATGACCCTTCAACAAGTTTACCAGTTTTTGATTTAGGAAGTATAAGCCCTTGTAACTCGGCAAGTGCGCTTTTGTAGTTATCAACAAACTCTTGCGTTCCATAGGTGCCGCGTATTCTAATACGTGGTCCATGACCAATACGTACATACCATATAATTTTACCATGGCGTGTGACTTCTTTGACAAGATGAGGAGGGCGTGGTTTAGGCATAATCAATTTTACATCTTAGAGAGCGCGATTTCGTAATATTCATTCTTTGACAAATCTAAAAGTTTGTCTGGATGCGCTGCTGAATTTGGTAGTGGAATATCGGATTTGAGATAGATAAGCAGTTCACCGGTAGGTTTGATTTCTACGAGTTCACAACCTTGTTTTTTAGCTTCTCTTAAAGCGCGTGCAATGGCTGGTTGCGTTATAGCAG
>NZ_JBHIOO010000009.1:0-79067 GCF_042195585.1 Bartonella sp. AS69XJJH
AACGCGTGTGTGGGTGGAAACATGGCTAGAAAAAAAACACAAGACGATATAGAGCTTACAGAAGCAGAAAAAGAAATCCTTCAAGAAATCATCATTGCCTACAAAAGTGTAAAAGTGATGTCACGTTTGATGAAGTGGATAGCATTTTTCTTTTTTTTATTAATCCTTGATTTTGCCCGTCTCATGGATGCGATAAACAATGTCTTTGCGCATTTAAAACAGTAGCTAACCAAAAACTGAAAGCTTTATCCCCTCCCTGCTTTTAAAGAGAGCTTATATTGTAATCTATCCGCTAACCGCTTAAGTGTTTCTTAGACACCAGACACGACAATAAACATATTATCAAGCCTCTCCTGAGATAAAAAGCGCCCATTGTTCCAAGAGGACACGGCGCTGTTCTGAAAAATTCGTCCGCATGTAAGCCTTCGTCACTGAATTCCCAACTGAATGCGCAAGAATAGTTTTGGTAATCTCAAATGGTGTTGACATTGTTTCTGCTATTCAGTCCCGCAGAATCGATCTGAAACCATGAAGTTTATAATCAAAACCTTTGTCTTTCATAAATTTAGAAAGTGTTACATCAAATAAAGGCTTTCCAGAACTCCCAGCAAATAAAAAACATTTTTTTCTATTTTTTCTTTTTCAATAACAGCAAGCGCTTCAACTGTAAGCGGCGCATGAAAATCATAAACCTCTCCAACAATTCTCTTCATATTTTCTTTTGGAATAATCCATATTGATCCATAAATCTCTTCTGACCGAATATGCCTGATTGGCATAGAACACCCCCCGTCAAAATAAGAAGTTTTAAAGCTAGATTTGATACAAGCTCATCATTTTAAGATTGAAAAAACTTAGGCATTTCTTTCCATGGCATTACTGGAATATTTTGGGTATTTTGAATAAAATTTTCTAATAAAGCTTTTGCTACCAATTGCATATCCACATCTATACCAAGTGCTGCCGCATGTTTTATAGCTATATTCAAGCGGTATAGAGCTTTACTTGCTGTTTCATTTTTTGTCTTCCAAATAGGAAAAATTCATCCTTTTTATCAATTTGCGTCAGTTCAGTGATTGACATATCAACAAGTTTAGGAAAAACATGTAACTCAAGGGATGTTAACCACCTTGCTGCTTTTCCTTCATTTTTTTCGCTTCAAAAGTACTGGAAGCAATTTCTTGTAAAGAAATACTACCCCCTGCCCGACACAAATTTTCTTTTTGTTTTTGATAAATTGGGTCAAGTCATTGAACAAAAAGATCACGACAAGCTGAAGCCTTGAACCGTGCTTCTTTTAAAGATACATCGCTACAAGAGCCTAATCCCATTTCTCGTCGTCTTTTATTGAGGTCAAACCTAAAAAACCATCATCCTTGATCTGGTGCAGTTTTGATAAGCCATAAACCAGCTCTGTCAACATTTTTGCCTTTAGATAGATTTTTACAGATAAGACAGACAATCTATCACCTGTTCTCACTCTTCGAATCACCTTTTGAATTGCGCTTGGAGCACTTTCATCTGGTACCAAGATTATATATAAAAGGCAGTTTAATAAAAAATAAAGGCCCTATCAAAGAGATAGGACCTCTTAAATTTAAGCTCTTTTATCCTACAACACTAGAATTTGTAAGCTATTCCTGCGCGAAAATCATTCGTCTTATACTTAACTTCAATTTCGTCTTTAAATTTCTTTTTACCAAAATCTGAGTAACGATATTCCGCACGCATAACAAGATGATCTGTCATTGCAAAATCAACACCACCACCGAGAGTATAACCAATCATCGTTTTTGTTACATCCGATGTCCTATTAAATGGCTCACCTCCCGTAATTACTGTCGACAAAATATCTTGAAACTGTCCATAAGCAACACCACCAGCAATATAAGGCATCACACGCCCCGCAGAAAACCCAACACGCACCCGTGTAGCACCTGTCCATTTTTGTTTTAACGTATGATTAAAAGTTAAACTGTTTTTCTCTTCTTTATCCTCTGCAACAGAGCGAGAAAGACCTCTATCCTGTTTTCTGACGAGCTTTGCCCTTTTTCGACTCTTGTCATCTGTACTTGGTTCATCAGTATCACTACCCGTTCCTTCAGTGCCGGTTCCTTCAGTGCCGGTTCCTTCAGTACCGGTTCCACCAGCACTCGATTCATCAGCCTGAAATCTTGTTTTTGTATCCTTTTTTTCCGTTAAAAGCATATCCGTATCAATCCCCACAATAAAATTATTACCGAGATCAAAATTAACACCCGCATAAAAACCACCTATAAATCCAGAAAGATCCGGCATATACTGTTTCTCGATCGGAACCCATGATTTACTTTTACTCTCCTCATCAGGATAGAGAGGAATATCAACATAAGGCGTTATTGCAGAAACTTTACTTGAAAAGCCACCAACTTGCCCCCCGAAATAAATGCCTCCCCAAGAAAAAGGTGAAGAAGCAACAACTTCTGAGGCAACATGTACTGGCTCTTCATGAGCCACCACATCTGCAGCCTGTACTATAGAAGGCGAAATCAAAGAAAAAACAGACGCTGTTATAAATTTTGTATTCATAAAATTATACCCCATTGCTAAATTTAAATATAATCAAAAATCACATTTAGAAAAACAAAGTTTTATAAAATCTTATGCAGCAAAATCGCATGTACTCCTTTATAGTTACATTTAAATCTATCACTATACTAATATATCATTACATCAAAATTTAATATTATCAAATAAATTTTAAAATATTATAATAATCAATACTTAAAATAATAAAAATTTAATAAAAATACCTATTATGTTTTTAAAATGAGAAAGTATAAAACATTTTGTATTTAAAATACCACAATATTCTTACATGCAAAATACATACTGTAAATTTCACATAGTATAAAAATATATCTATTTTATACTAAAGTCATACCTTTTTTCTACTATCTTCTAAAGGATGAGATTATTAATTACGCACAATATCATTATTCTTCTAAATTTTTTCTCCAAACAAAAATTCTCAATTATTTTATTTAAAAATTGCTCTTCCCCTACTGATTTCTATATTATCATCTGCCTTTATTGCAAAACGGTCTTTATTAGGAAAAGTTATAAAACATCCCTTCATACAAATTGTAATTATTTGATGAGTATTTAAAGAAATTTTTGAAGGTATACTTCCTTCGACAACAACGAGAGATTGTATCTTTAAATCTGTATTCTTCACTGTTGCAGCAAAAGCTGTTATGGTAAAAAGATTCAACAGAATAACTGTAATCAAAGCATAAATATATTTTAGCATTCTAGGATTCCTTCCTCAGCAAAACGCTTATATAAGCTAAATCGAAGAGCATTGGTTACATGAGAAGGTGAAGTAATATTAGGCACATAAATAGCTAAATTAAAGGAGAAACTCTTATGATCAAATGCTGTAAAACTCACCTGCGGAGTAGGACTTTTTAAAACGCCTTCTGTTGCAAAAGCAATCTCCAACAAAATTTCAGCAACATGCTCTGGAGCAACCTTAGATGATACAGTAACTGGTATATCAATTCGTCCTACTTTATTGCGTCGTGTCCAATTACTAACGTTGTTATTAATAAGGCTTGAATTGGGAATAATAATCGTCTTACGCTGAATGGTCTCAAGTTCTGTTGCACGCACATTAATACGCTTAACAACACCAGCGACTGATCCAGATTCTATATAGTCTCCTATTTTAAATGGTCTTCCAACTAAAATAATAAGTCCAGAGACAAAGTTTTGGACAATATTCTGTAAACCAAAACCTATACCAAGAGAAAGTCCTCCAGCAATAAGAGCGAAATTTCTAAGATCCAAACCTGCCATTGACAATCCCGTCAAAGCAGACACAACAACGCCGCCATAACTTATCACTGTTTTGATAGAATTACGGATACCAGAATCGAACTCTCCATGAACCAACACCACACTATCTAACCAACCAATAAATCGGCGAATAAGAAACCAGCAAATACAAAAAGAAATAATTCCTGTTACAATAGAAATCAAAGAAAGAGTAATATTTCCAATCTGAAAACCGGTAACCAATTGCCACAATACTGCTTTCAAATCAGAATAGGAAAATCCAAACTGTACAGCAATTGGCATTGCACAAAAGACAACAACAAATAAATTGAAAAAGACGCTCACAAAAACTCCCAATTGATTCATCGTTTTTTCTTCTAAATGAAACCGCTGCATCAAAAGATGACCAACCGTTGTTTTCATAAATTGTCCTTTAGTTCCAAGTGCTTGAGCGCTTCGTATTCCTAAATACATGAGAACTAAAAATGCTCCATCAATCATAATTTGCTGCATAATAAAACGTGCAAGACCAACGTAGCCTAAAAAATTCAACACAAAGAGCAGTAATCCCAAGCCAATAAGAGGAATGCGTATATAAAATGGCCAAAAGTATGGCTCTTTTTTTTCTCCTTGAAGACGCCTACGTCTAAACCGCAAAGGTACAAATGATATTATAAACAGCAATATCGCTACAAGAAAAACAGCAATAAAACTTTTAGCAATTGTCAAAGATAGAGGCGCTGAAATGATTTCATAAATACTATCAAGAACAGCGTCAAACGCCAAAACACCCCCTAAAGAAGTGAGTAAAATCACTAATTGATAAGCAGACGATGGTGCAATACTGAGAAGACGCATATGGGGCATATTCGATGATAAAAGAACAATCGCTAAGCGATTGATTAAAAATACTAAAATAATTTGACAACCTATCATATCAAAAACTATTGTAAGCTTACCTAGATCTAAGTTAAAACTACGAAATAAAAACAACACAAGATAAACGCAAAGAGTGCATACAAGCGAAGGTAAGAGAACTGAAATAAAGGCGATCAATAAGCGTTGTAAATAAGATATTGCCTCATTAGACTTGGTAAAGTGGCAATACACATGAACAAGAACTTTTCGAGAAAAATACGAAAGTCCCAAAGTAATAAAAAGTGGCATTAAAAAGCAAAGAAATAGTTGTAAAGACTTGAAGTGAAATATAGAATTCCACCAAGAATCTAACAATAAAAGAAAATCTGATGAAGCCTCTTTTGTTTTTTGGGCGAGCTGTTTAACCATCGGAATAGAAAACTCAAGCCTATACGTAAGTGTGCGTTTAAAAAGCTCCCGAGATTGAGAAATAGAAAGTTCAGCTATTCTATTTGCCGCTAAGAAAATCTCTTCAAAACGAAGCATAATACTGTTAATTTTAGCTTTTTGCTCTATCAAGTAAGAATATTCCGTCACTGAGCTTTTCAGTTTTTTTACGTCACGATGGAGCTCCGTTAATTGATCAAGAAGTGTATTAATCTCATTAAGAGGAGGACGCAAAACAAATGCTGCCTCAATAGCACGTTCACTGATATCTTGTGCACGTAACCGCAATTCTTCTAAAGCACGCTCATTTTCTGGCTTTCTGTCAAAATCTCTTTTTAAAGTTTCAGTATTTTCTTCAAGAGTATCAATAATCAACTGTTGTTGTTGAACAATTTCATCAACTGAATAAGAAGTAATTGTTTGTTCGACAATTGTATTTTGTGCACCCCTATTCCCCCATGCACCAGAATGAAATACAAAGATAATCCCCAAAAGAAGGAAAATTATGCGGATGTTTTTTCTACAAAATGTATACATATCTACCTTATGCGCACAAAAAGGATTTTATCCCCCCTCTCTTTAATATGGTATAAAGAAGATATTTTCAACTTTTGTAGAATAATCTTATAAAAGCTTTCCCTTATCCTATAATACTGATAATAAGAGAAAAGGATAATATAAATAAGCTGAACTCAATAAGATTAAAGAAGGCACTCTAGCATGTGTTTTTTGCACCTCTATTGCAAAAAAGAAAATTTTCTTCCTTTGACAACTTGGATTTTTCTATCCAGTTTAGGTGTATTCTTGACGAGCAACCTAGGAACGCGTGCTTATTTAATCAAACAATCACACACCAATAATATCATTAAAACGAATAGATTTGATTTACGCAATAAGTGTGATCAGTTGGATGTTACCACAATTGAAAACAAAAAACTTATAACACTCCATACAGAATCTATTTTTATGAGAACTTTTCAAAAAATCCTAACATTGGATTTCTTTTTAATAAAGATTCCAGCTATTGGTACACGATTTCGTAGCGTTAAAACGCAATATTTCTCAAATAAACGCGCTCCTCCCAATGAGCACACTTAATTCTCTTCCTTGAATTATAAAATGATCATCTTATTTTACTTGTGCTTTTAACTTTAAATAACTGTTAGATTGCCTATTAGCGGAATATATCATGCGTACACCTGGTTGGTTAACTACCCTTTATTGTTTTATTCTTTTAAGCAGCATTTATGTTGCCTTACCCAATTTATTTTCACACGAACAAGTTAAAAACTCGAAACTCTTACCCGACACCCGTGTAGCACTTGGTCTTGACCTTCAAGGAGGCTCTTCTCTCCTGCTCGAGGTTGATAGCAAAACGTTAAAACGCGATCAGTTACACATCGTTTTAGGCAGTGTACGCAATGTATTGCGTGAAAAACAAATCCGCACCTCAAGTGTGCGTATCGTTGAAGATAGCATTATTGCCCTTATTTCTGATCCATCGCAAACTGAAAAAGCACTCTCTGCTTTGAAAACATTAATAACCCCCATACACAGTAGCTTTGGCACAACAGAACATAACATCACGATCAGTGCTCAAAATGAAACTCTCCGCGTCACATTGACGGAAGCTGGTATAAAAGACCGTATAAGCAATGCTATTGAACAAAGCTTAGAAATTATCCGTCGCCGTATAGATCAAGTTGGTGTTTCAGAACCAGCCATCCAAAAGGTCGGAAATGATCGTATTATGGTCCAATTGCCTGGCCTACAAGATCCAAAACAACTGCGTGATCTTTTAGGAACAACCGCTAAGATGAGTTTTCATCTTGTTCCTTCTAATGTGGATCCCAATAATCCCCCTATAGGTGTTTCTATTCTTCCTGGATACACTGATGCAACACAACATTATGCAATTTATGATCAAATCGCTTTAGATGGAAATGTCCTGAAAGATGCCCGTGCAGGTTTTGACCCCCAAATACCAGGACGTTCCATTATTTCATTTACTCTAGATTCCGCTGGTGCAAAAATATTTGCCGATATAACACGACAAAATATTAACCGTCCTTTTGCTATTGTTCTAGATAATAAGGTTTTAACCGCTCCGACCATTAATAGTGTCATTCCCAATGGACAAGGTCAAATTACAGGAAACTTTGACCCCAAAGAAGCCTCAACTCTGGCTGCTCTGCTTCGTGCTGGTTCCCTCCCCGCACCACTCACGGTCATTGAAGAGAGAACCGTAGGTCCAAATCTTGGTGCTGATGCCATCCAAATGGGACTTTACACCGGCATAATTGGCTTTATTCTTGTTGCAATTTTTATTTTTCTTCTCTACCGCATTTGGGGATTAATCGCCAATATAGCACTAGCTCTACACACGATTTTAACATTTGCTGCACTGAGTCTTTTGGGAGCTACGCTTACGCTGCCTGGTATTGCTGGTATTATTTTAGGCATCGGTATTGCCGTTGATGCTAATATTCTCATCAATGAACGTATCCGTGAAGAAAGTCGAAAAGGTGTGGGTGCTTTTGCAGCCCTAGATCGTGGATTTAAACACGCTTTTGCAACCATTGTTGATGCAAATGTTACGGCAATTATAGCGACTGCCTTACTATTTTGGTTTGGTACCGGTCCCGTTCGTGGTTTTGCCGTAACAATGTTGCTTGGTATTATCATCTCTATGTTTACCAATATCACCATTGTACGCATCATCATGATTTGGATCGTTTGTAAATGGAAAATTAAAAAATTGCATATTCACTCTGCTTTCAACATCCTGCCACAAAACACAACTTTCCACTTTATGAAAGCACGCTTCATTGGTATTGGCGTCTCAATTGTTTTATCAATGGCTTCAGTTTTTCTCTTTTTTAAGCCTGGATTGAATTTCGGAATTGATTTCATTGGTGGAAGCCAAATGAGTATTACCACGAAAGCACCAGCAGATCTAGCAACTCTGCGTTCCAAGCTTTCTACTCTTAATATTGGTGAAGTTACCTTGCAAAATATTGATAACGAAAATACCGTATTAATTCGCATGCAGAAACAAAGCGGTAGCGAAGCACAACAAACCATCGCCATTGATAAGGTCAAAACAGCTGTACAAAATATCTATCCCGATACCACATTCGATCAAATAGAAGTTGTTGGTCCCAAAATTTCAGGCGAGCTTGCCACTGCTGCTTTTACTGCTGTTATTCTTGCGGCTATTGCCATGTCTCTCTATATATGGTTACGCTTCGAGTGGTTCTTTGCCATTGGAGCAATTATCACTCTCATTCTAGACACCACCAAAATGATTGGCTTTTTTGCTTTATTTCAATTTGATTTTAATTTAACGGCTATTGCTGCGCTCTTAACAATTGTTGGATATTCTATAAATGATAAAGTTGTCGTCTATGATAGGATGCGCGAAAATATGCGTCTTTATAAAAAAATGCCGTTGCGCGAACTGATTGATCTGTCAATTAATCAGGTTCTTGTACGTTGTTTTTTTACATCAGCTACAACAATTCTTGCTATGCTTCCCATGGCGATATGGGGTGGAAGTGCTGTTCATAATTTTGCATTACCCATGGTCTTTGGGATTATTATTGCAACATCATCCTCTATCTTTATTGCTGCTCCTATTTTACTCCTGCTAGGAAATTGGTGGCGTGAGCGAAATAATCGTGCAAATATCAAAGTAAAATAAAAATGTCCTTTAATACGTATGATACATCTCTCTTCTCATAGAAATGTAGTCATTTTCATTCATTCGCTTTTTGATCAAGAATAGTAAATAATCCATGCTCCACGACACACCACTTATCACAACTATTGTTGCAGGTTTATGTTTAGCATTTCTCTTAGGAATGCTTGCTAGCCGTTTACGTATTTCACCACTTGTAGGCTATTTGTTAGCTGGTGTTATTGTGGGACCCAATACAGGCGGATTTAAAATAGATTCCGTCATTATTAATCAACTTGCTGAAATTGGTGTTATTTTGCTGATGTTTGGTGTTGGGCTCCATTTTTCATTAAAAGACCTTTTGTCTGTCAAAGCTATTGCTGTCCCCGCTGCTATTGCACAAATGGCATTTTCTACTTTTCTAGGTTTGTGCCTTGGTTTGCTTATGGGATGGGGTTTCAGTGGTAGTTTGATCTTCGGCCTCGCTTTATCCATAGCAAGTACTGTTATCCTGCTACGCGCTTTACAAGAGCGTCATCTTATTGAAACAGAAAAAGGACGCATTGCCGTTGGATGGTTGATTATTGAGGATTTAGCAATGGTCCTTATACTTGTCCTCATCCCTTCCCTAGCAAGTGCACTCAGCAATACAAAAAAAGAAGCGTTGGATCCTCTTGTTCAATGGTTGGATTTAAGTATTTGGGGTATTTTTGGTCTCACCATCCTGAAAGTGATTGTATTTATCGCACTTATGCTCGTCATTGGGCGACGCGTTATCCCATGGCTTTTAAAAATGAGCGCACAATCGGGATCACGTGAATTATTTCGTCTTAGCGTCTTTGCTATTGCATTAGGAGTAGCATTCGGAGCCGCTCATTTATTCGGTGTTTCTCTTTCTCTTGGTGCTTTTTTTGCTGGTATGGTTATGAGCGAATCAGAATTAAGCCACCGTGCCGCCGAAGAATCCTTACCACTGCGCGATGCTTTTTCTGTTCTCTTTTTTGTTTCTGTAGGCATGTTATTTGACCCAGAGAAACTCTTAACTCATTTTTTTCCTCTCTTAGCAACCTTATTTATTATCGTAATCGGAAAATCTGCTGTTGCCTTTTTCATCGTTAAGGCTTTTCGCTATTCTAATGCAACAGCTTTGACTATTGCTGCAAGCCTTGCCCAAATCGGAGAATTTTCCTTTATCCTTGCTGGTTTAAGTTTAAGCTTAGGACTTTTAAACAATGACGCTCATGATTTAATTCTTGGAGGAGCAATTTTTTCTATTTTGCTCAATCCTCTTATTTTCATTGCCTGTAATAAAATTAAAAAACGTCTAGAAAAAAAATCTGCATCTTCACAAAACACCCAAACAATTATTGATATTGATCCACAAGACCCAGACCAAGATTTTTTACCGATGACCTTAAAAAATAACCATATCGTAATTATTGGCTATGGTCGTATCGGTAAGTGTGTTGCATTATCTTTAATCAATAGAGATAAACCTATAGTGATCGTAGAAGAATCAAAACGCCTCTCTGATAAAGCGATTGCAGATGGCTTTGAGGCTATTTGTGGCAATATCATTCAACAAGAAATAATGAACGCAGCAAATATAAATAATGCACATAAAGTTGTTATTACAATGCGAAGTACCATTGAAGTAGGAGAATGTATTGTGAATATACGTGATATGAAAAAAGATATCCAGATAATCACACATGCATTATCCGACACAGAAACAACTTATCTCATTGATTTAGGTGCTGATGTTGTAGTAACAGATGATGAAGAAATTGCCAATGGCATTATAGAGTATATAACAGAACGAAGATCTGTAAGGAATATGCTCAATCATGAAGATTTACAGAAAACATAAAATGGATACAGAATCGTGAAAATAAAGCAATTTATATGGCCATTGATTGGTATCTTAGCAATGCTGGTATCTATTCGAATTCTTTACATGAAGCTCTCTACCATTTCATTTGGGGATGTATTGGAGCGCTTGAGCGATTTAAATGCACAGCAATGGTTATTAGCCTGTTTATGTTCTCTCCTAGCTTATGCTGCTCTTGCTGGATATGATCGAATTGCCTTGCAACATCTAGGCCATAAAATTTCTTGGATTTTTATCGCTATATGTTCATTTACAACCTACGCTCTTTCACACAATATCGGTGCTTCAGTTTTTTCTGGTGCCGTTGTGCGCTATCGTGCCTATAAAATGAAAGGATTAAACGGAACAGAAATCGCCATATTAGTAGGTTTTTGCTCTTTTACTTTTGTAATCGGCACAATTTTACTTTTGGGAATCGTTTTGGTGCTGCAACCCGAAATTATCACCCTCATTCATAAAGAACTTCCTAAATGGCTAGGAACAACGGTTGGAGCAATTTTACTCAGCTGTATAGCACTTTATACGTTTGGCAGCTGGCTTCAGTTAAAACCCTTACGTTTGGGTAAGAAAATTCAACTTTCCTATCCGCGGCTGAAAATTGTGATTCAGCAGCTTCTCATTAGCCCTCTAGAGCTTTTAGGAGCAGCAGGAATTATATATGCTGTTCTCCCACACAATGCAGATATTCATTTTATCTCTGTTCTTGGTGTTTTTCTGGCATCTTTTACAATAACTCTTCTCTCCAATGCTCCAGCAGGAGGAGTAGGAGTTCTTGAAGCTCTCTTCATAACAGGCATGCCTAACATAAATCCAACCGACGTTATTGCAGCACTTATTGTTTTTAGAATGTTTTATTTGATTATACCGTTCATCATTTCATTGTTTGTAGTCGTCATTTTTGAAGCGCAACAATATTGGAAAAGAACCTCCAAAACACCACCTGAATAAATAAAAGGCTATCAACGACTTCTTTTTTGTGTACCTACAAATGATTATAATCACGCTAAATTCAATTATATATGTAAATTAATACAATCATTATTTATTTATCTTTTTCACATCGAAACTTGAAGGTCCCCTTTTATAAAAAACATAGAAATATTTATCTATTTTCCTTTCAAAAGAACTCCTATAAGCTTGAATATTAAAGATACTATTTCATTGTGTAATCGATTTTTATGTTGGATAAAGCACATGATTGCAAAAATTTTTGCAAGAAACATATGCTCAAAATTAAGGACCTCTATTTGAAAATAACGTCATTTTATTATTTGAAAAAGAAAAAGTATTATAGATAAATAATAATTAAAGGACCCTTTTAATAAAAAAATCCCGCAAGTGATCATACAAAAAGGCAAGAAAAAACTTTACGAAATTTTTATTTCTCAAAAATATAGGAATAATGTGTATACATATTGCGTCACGCTTTTATTTGTCACGTTCTTTAATAGAATCAAGCCTCTTAAAGAGAAAAAACACCATCGTGTTGCCAATTTACGTATCTTTTTTAAGAAACCTCTCTCAGCGCTCTTCCCCATTACACAACAACACCCGTGAATGGTATAATAATAAAGCCATTGTTGCAGCGTCATCTTTATACTTAATAAAAGAGCAAGACTGCACCATTATACTATTTTTCCAATGCTGTGATAACTTTTAGCGCCTAAGAACGTTAATAAAAATCATTTTTATGCTTTTCTTCAATAGTCTTTATCCACACGTTAATCCCATTTATGATGCACAAATGAATGATTTTAATTGATTCATTATAAGAGGGATTAAAACAAAAGAAGTTTATGATAGTAATTTTTTTTTCAAACAACGAATAATTAATTGTTATAAATCAATTATATTATAATGAATCCGAGTGGCTTTCTTAATATTTATATTTTTATAGGTTAAGCTAACGAAAAGACAGTATAGCGTAACTGCACAGCTTAATATTTTAAAACTTTAAGCCTCATCAAAGCTTATTGTCTTTCGTTTAACAGGTATTAGCTTTAAACAATTGAACTAATCTAATTTATTCCTTTTATGTCCAGCTAACTACTTTATTTTATCTTGATTTATACTCTTGGAATACTGATGATTATTATAGAGATTTTGTTTAAGTGAAAGAGTTATCAAAAAATATCCACGCTGCTAACACAGGTGTAAAGTTTCTTCTGTCTTCAAACAATATGCCAAAAATTCAAAAAATTTTAGTCAATTTATATTAAAAGAAGTGAAATCTGTTGATTTTTATACCCCTTTAAATAACACAATTGTCGGTAAGAAACTTCTCCTTACCAATTGATTAAAAAAAAGAAACAATACACATTAACAGGTCTTTAAATATTCTTTGGAAGTTCTTTGAGTCCCCTAAAAAATATAAAAACTGATGACTAAGCTATATCAACAATCTTCACTTTTAAACAAATGCATATGGCGAAATTCTACTGCCAAATTTTATTTAGAAGCTCGTACCTTAAAAAAATTTATGCAATCAATAAGTTATTACGGTATAAAATAGAATGGTGGGTGATGAGGGGATCGAACCCACGACCCGCTGATTAAGAGTCAGCTGCTCTACCGACTGAGCTAATCACCCATAAGCTTCTCAAAAGATGAGAATGAGCGTTTCTATAACGCTCCTAAGAATGGATGTCCAGATATTTTGTTATTTGTTATATAAACTCATTGTCTGTAAGGTTAAAAATATGATATTCACCACTTGATCTTATATAAAAATAACCCCATTATAAGAAGCTTTATAAATAAATGTTCTGATTGTTATACAGAACCTAGAGTTAGAGGATTATCGAGCATAATGCCCGAGCAAAGTTTAGAGGAACCTTCTTGTGGTTGTAGGCGGGATGGGGCATCGTTTTGTTTTATCAATAATCACTTGCATTCAAGCAATATTGTGCTGTTTTTTTCTTTGAATATAAGTTTTTTTACATTCAATGTTCATGATCCAATATACGAATAAAAGCCTATGAATTTTTTTTGTCAATCGCACGCTTTTAAGCTTCTAAAAGGTAAGGAATGATGGAATGGATCACTGATCCCCATGCGTGGTTTGGTTTGATCACGCTGGTTTTTCTCGAAATTGTTTTAGGAATAGATAACCTTATCTTTATTGCAATTCTAGCTGAAAAATTGCCACTGCATTTGCGTGACCGCGCACGCTTTATAGGTCTTACTTTAGCATTAATTATGCGGCTTTTCCTTCTTACAGTTATTGGATGGGTCATGAGACTCGATAGGGTAATTCTTTCACTTTCATCTTTTGCATTTAGTTGGCATAGCTTTATTCTAATCGGTGGTGGAGCCTTTTTGCTAGCAAAGGGAACGCTAGAATTACATGAAAGGTTAGAAGGGGTATCTCATGAAAGAAAAACAGGCGTTGCTTATGCTGTTTTTTGGCAAGTAATCGTCCAAGTCGTGGTGCTGGATGCCGTTTTTTCACTAGACAGCATTATTACCGCAACAGGTATGATTGCAAAAGAGCAAGCAGCAGTTATGTATATCGCAGTTATAGCTGCTATGGGAGTGATGATGTGCGGATCTGGTGCTCTTATGCGTTTTATTAATCGTCATCCCACTATTGTAATCCTTTGTCTTGGTTTTTTGATGATGATTGGTTTTACTCTCATTGTTGAAGGATTTGGTTTTCATATTCCAAAAGGGTATTTGTATGCTGCTATTGGTTTTTCTGTTCTCATCGAAGCTTTTAATCAAATTGGACGTCGTAACCGTGAAAAAATGATTAAAACGAATGATCTACGCAGTAGAACAGCTGATGCTGTTTTGAGGCTCTTAGGAGGAGGAAGCAAAGATAGTCACCTTGCTGAGACTGTAGATGTTATTGCTGAACAGGCCGCAGCTTCTGAGTTGTTTAGACCAGAAGAAAAAGAGATGATTCGTGGTGTTCTCGATTTAGCTGATCGCCCTGTTCGCTCTATCATGTCGCCACGTAATGAGATTGAGTGGTTAGATTTAAATGCTGATGAAAATGAAATGCGTGAAGAATTACAAAAGGTTAAACATAGCCGCTTAATTCTTGCGCGTGAAAAAGTGGATGAATTTGTTGGCGTTGCGTTGACAAAAGATCTTCTTTTGAATTTGGCTGAGGGGAAAAAGATTAATTGGAAAAAAGCTATGCGAGAACCCCTCGTTGTTCATGAAAACACAAGTGTTTTACGATTGATGGAGCAATTACGTCATTCTTCGATTCAGCTTGCAATTATTGTTGATGAGCATGGATCTTTTGAAGGAATTGCGACACCAACCGATATTCTTGAAGCTATTGCAGGAGACTTCCCTGATGATGATGAAGAACTCATGATCGCAGAACAACTTGAAAATGGCAGTCTTCTTGTTGAGGGATATGCTGATATCCGCCGTTTAAGTGGTTATCTTGGGCGTAACCTTGTGGATGAAGCAGATCGTTATACGACTCTGGCAGGCTTTATGCTTTGGCAGTTTGGTCATTTACCAAATGAAGGAGAGAGTTTTGAAACTGATGGTTTACACTTTAAAGTGATTGAAATGGAACGCCGAAACATATCTAAAATCCTTATTTCTCCAATTGTCTTACCAGAAAAAAGCTAATTCTTTTTATAAACAAGATGAATAAAAAGATTTTTTTATGATTAAAAATTGAAAAGAATAAGAAGTTGATGACTTAATTGCATTTCATTATTTTATATTTTTTTTGAGCGTAAAGTAATGAACATACAAAGGTTATGTTATCAACGAACTTTCTATTACAAAAAATTTTCATTGATAATTTACAAAAAGCTTTAAGAAAGAAAATAGTGCAAAATTATTTGTCAGTGATCATTAATCTCAAAAATAATAAATTTATATAACATATTGATTTATAATAATTATTTATTACAATGTTTCCTTCACATCAAGAAATCCTCTTTCAAACATCAGATTTCCGCCAATGGATAAAACTCCACCATTGTTGGGTTCACTCAACTGATGATGGCAGCTTTAAACTAGACTCTGGCTTTAATCTTTTTAGATCTTCTTGATATTTCTTAAGGAGATATTCCTTATCTTTTGTTTCGATAAATTTAGCTATTTTGTTCTTTCCAAGAATGAGTCCACCTCTCTGGAAAGACTCTTATTAAGAACTTTGTTTTTCTGCCAGATGGCTCATATTTTTACTACTTTTGCAATTAAAGCGTAGCTGAGTTGCTTAGATTTCACCACTTCTTTGGCTAAAACCAATGCACGTTCAAAATGAATCGGTTGGGTATTTTCATCAAAGCCTAAATGACCCCTTGCACTGAAACTTTGATAATAAGATTGTAAAGTTGCAACATCACCCAATAAAGCCAATACACCAATATGAAGTAGCTATCATCTGCATCATCTACCTTGATAACCTTATGTGCCTCAACTTCACTCTTTTTCCAAGGTGGTGCTCTATATCTGGAATAACCGCATTTATGAAGATCAACTTTTTTCATCGCCCATTTCAAGGCATATTCAAGCTTTAATTCTAACCAATCCGCATATATTTTTTCTTCACAAACACTCAACCCCTTTTTATCAAAATCAAGTTGTAGATCTTATAAGTGCTGGGAATTGATAGGAATCAATTACTATGCAGGCAGCAGCTAAAATACCAGTACTAATCGAAACTCCAACACCAAATTGCGGATAATCTTTGATAATTACGTCATTATAAAGAATTTCTACTTCACAATCTGGTAGTTGATAACGTGCTGAATAATTATCTACCTCTTTAATTTTCTCCACAAAGCAATCAAGATTTTTGAAGAGCGCTGTTGCACTCTCCATGGTTCAAAAATTCTTTGCTCTACCTCAAAAGAGGTTGTATCCATATCAAAAGTCAAAAGCGAAGCAGATTTTTGCAAACCAAATTGATAACACCGTGTAAGAGAAGAATCTTATCATAAAAAATACAACAAAGCCAATAATTTGTGTGCAATTATTTTATATGAAGCCCCTTTAAAATCCACACTTTCATACGTGATTCAATTGACCGTTTTTTATAAACAATTGCCATGTATGAATAAACCATAAAAAGCAAATCATGGTGCAAATGTTATAACGTATGTAACCATTCAAATGAAGTGAAAAGCAGCTATCCTTCATAACAGTTCATAAATTTTATGATACGTTTTTATCACACACAAATCACATTATTAAAAACGTAATTGTTGGAAATTATCAATAACATAAATTGCATGCGTTTAAAGAATGCTATGGGGTTACTCTTTTTTGAGCTAAACCTTAAAAGGAATAATCATTTGAAACTATCATAAGATAGGTTTTAATTCATTAAGGATACATAAAATGATTTAAAAATAAGTCGATTTTAAAGCGCCGCTTACTAAAAAGTTAGTAAATGATAGGCAGGCATTACATAGATACCATCATCACAACAGGTAATAAAATTGATAATGTTATGTCTTATGAAATCAAAAGATTTTTACGCAGGAAAACAAGAAAAAACGTTTTAAAAGTTACAGTTTAAAAATATGAAACCAAATGAGGTCCCCTCAAATTTGAGGATACCTATTAAGACAAAGATAAGCAGATAAACTTCAAAAGGATCGTAATCATATCACAAAGGCATGGAATTTTACTCAATTTTTAATCAAAATCTACCCTGTTTAAAGAATGCTCTATTCTAAAGTTAACGAGCCCGAATTTGAGCTGGTTAATTTTGCCAGCCCAAATATGGAGCGACTTATTTGCACAGAAGTTATGTTTAGTGCAAAGCGAAAATACACTTATGAGAATCTCACTAAATGAACGTTTAAACGTTTAGAGACATAAAATGAGATCTCTATAAGAAACGGTTGAAACCTAGGTTTTATAAAAAGCGATTGTTTATTGTCTTATGAAAAGCTGCTTTTAAAAAGCAATACTCGTAAATGTAAAAAAACGGGTTTTGTTACAGATATTCACTTAATACGCATTTTCTCTTGATTATCTTGATATGAACCTACCAAGCATTTTAATTTATTTGATACGTTTAATTTTAGAATGTAAGTTATTTCAATTCACTCAGCTAGATTTTAAGCTTGATATTTTGAAACGTTTTAAAAGAGGCATTTTGATAATGTGCTTTGTTTCAAATAACCAGCTCAAAAATGAGGGAGTTATTTTTAATACGTTTTATAGCCATAAAAAAGTGTTTATAGGTTCTGTAATTCAAATGAGTGATTAAAGATCATATCTGTTCATTTACGTTCCTTTTGATAAGTTTTAATCAATCGAATAGAGTGCTTGCAATATGATACGTTTTGTATATATGCGTTCATTATTGATTTCTTTTGTATGATCTGTAGTACCTCTATTTAAAAGCCGCGTCATATCACTTGGCACGGCTTTCTTTTATGCATTCTCTCTTTTATGATGGGTTTTATAGCCATCAAAAAGGCGCCCCTCTCGTCTATCATTTATTCTGTTTATCAATCTTAATAACGTTATCGCTTTCATCAACCTCACAATTTATGGGAGCCGAATATAAATCGCTACGTCTTTTTATTCTTGTATTGCCATACACATTACCTCTAATTACGAAATCACCAGAGCTCTTAGCATTATCATAAACAGTGCTATATACATCAGCATGACACCCCACTCTAGATTGCCGTAAACCTTGCTTAACAACAGCATGATCATAAACCGCGGCATTGCTGTGAGTACGTGCATTACCGGATAATTTTGCATTCCCATAAACCCGCGCATAATGATAAACTCAAACATTATAAAAAAGACGAGCATTGTCATAAACATGAGCACCAAAATACACATGGGTTTTATCACATATAAGGCATTGCCATATACATAGACACCAATAGCAGCATTGCCATAGTCCCTTGCGCTTTCATAAACACGACCAGATTTTACAACACAGGCATTATCAGAAACCCAGCAATTTTTATCATGAGATGAGGTTGCTTTCATTTTCAATAAAACTACCTAGATCGCCTTTTTTACATCACCAAAATCTTTTAAAGTACGAATGCGATATAATATATGACCAGTCACGAAATCCATTTGATTGGTCAATTCATATTTTGGGGATCTTTTATTAACAGAAGCGGTTTCATTTGCAATGGAAGCAAGAACGGGGCTGTTTTGTTGATATCGTTGTCATAATTAAACCTGTATGTTTTAAAAAGTTTTAAACAAGCATTAAGCCGACTCCAAACCAAATGTTGATCGCATCAAGCGTCCTGTTCAAACTAATAATAACATATTCATTACCTAGTAAATACCAACTCCTACACCTGCATAAAGCGAAGCAATAATCCGCCGATTATGGCTATGCTGTATGATCATAATAAAACCCAAAACCATCATTGCTACACTCGCAATACCAACAGCAAAACGGATCAAAAGGACTAAGTATTAACGTCATGGAAATAATAAGTGCAATCATTACTATAGCTGCACAGGATAGCATATGAAGAGCAAGAGATATATTCCAAATTTAGCCAAGCGTAAAGAACATACCCCCAAACTAAATAACCACCATAATTAGCGCTAACTATATAAGAAAGTTGCTTAAAGGTAAACAATCCCTCATCCAACATAACTGACAATACTGGTGTATAGAGAAATCGCCCGATACCCATTCTCAAAACCATAATAACCATACTGGATACAGCGTTTTGAACCAATTCAAATCTTGACGATTATTTTTCCCATTATTATTCTTTTAACTAGTGATATTTCTCATCTGCGTTCCATCTCACTATAACAACCTTTAGCGCCCCAAATAGAATAAAAGCACATTTAGCTATCTATTTTAATGCTCAGAACAATATATTTAGCAATCTACTGTCAACATTGCCAGATCAATCATACAATAACATATTGAATTATATGTATTTTTATGTTATAAATATTTATAGTTAAATTGAAAGCATATTTAGATAATCTTGTTTTTTTATCTTGATATTCAAAATGACTAACTGAAAAATTATATACGCAGCCGCACATTTTACTTCTCTTAAAATCATTTTCTTATCCGCTACAACACTTAATAAACAACTCAAACGACCATTTCCATAGAAGAAGTGGTTTCTTTTTAGGTAATATTGCTATTTAGGATGATATGAAGTTGAAGAATTTGGTGCACCCGACAGAATTCGAATCTGTGACCTCTGCCTTCGGAGGGCAGCGCTCTATCCAGCTGAGCTACGGGTGCTTCAAACTGATTATTAAAATCAGTTATGCTCTTTTAACTAATCATACTCTTAGCTTCAATGCTAAATTATCATTCTAATAAAAATTACTTGTTTGTAACTTATATAACGACGAATTCCTCTTACTTTTCAATGATACTTTACCTTGAAATAACTTCTCTTTATTCAATGCTCTTTTTATTATAAAAAGAGTTTTTATTGCAACTTCAAAACTCTCAAAAATAAGTTACAACATAAATTATAAGTATCAGGATAATTTTTTAATGACTACATTACCAAGTCGCTTTCATTTTATTTCCGCAGAAACTGAGAACGCTATCAAAGCTACCCATAAGTTAATTTCGGTTTATGGTCATTCTTCTCTGGAAGAAACTGATATTGTTGTTGCAATCGGTGGTGATGGGACAATGTTACAAACCGTACGAGACGTCATGTACACAGGCAAACCTATTTATGGCATGAATCAAGGTTCTGTAGGATTTCTTATGAATGAATTTCATGAAAAAAAATTGCCCCATCGTATTGCTGTCGCACATAAAAAAGAAATTCATCCCCTGCGTATGATTGCAAAATCTGAATGTCAAGATTTTATCGAAGCGCTTGCAATTAATGAAGTATCCCTCTTTCGGCAATCTTATCAAGCCGCAAAAATCCGCATCACCATTGATAACAACGTACGCATGGAACAATTAAGTTGTGATGGTGTCCTCGTCGCTACACCAGCTGGATCTACCGCCTATAATTTATCAGCACAAGGACCTATCTTACCTCTTATGGCCCCCCTTATGGCCCTCACTCCCGTTAGCCCTTTTCGCCCTCGGCGTTGGCATGGAGCTTTGCTTCCCAATACAGTAACAGTGCGTTTTGATATGCTTGAACCTGACAAACGCCCTGTCAACGCTGCTGCAGATAATATTGAAGTTAAATCTGTCCATTCAGTTACTATTTCAATGGCAACAGAAGTAACAGCTTCAATCCTTTTTGACTCAACTCATTCATGGGATGAGCGCATTTTATCAGAACAATTTCGCTATTAATGATTGTATTATGCGTTTTATATGTATATGATTGTTATAGTTAGTTTTTTTGTGAAAACATCTTAACACTTTTAAAGAGTGTAGAATATTGGTTATAATCATCATTTAGATAGCGCAGTTAAAATCACAGAGCAATTGATAAAAAAATGATACCATCTTTAAACAGTTTTGATGATTTAGGTCTTTCCGCAAAAGTTATTAATGCGGTGAAATCAGCGGGGTATACAGCTCCGACACCTATTCAAAGTGAAACAATTCCGCATGTCCTTCAAGGAAAAGACGTTTTAGGAATTGCCCAAACGGGCACAGGTAAAACCGCCTCTTTCGTATTGCCTATGCTCACTCTCCTTGAAAAAGGTCGTGCAAGAGCACGAATGCCCCGTACGCTCATTTTAGAGCCAACACGGGAAATTGCAGCTCAAGTTGAAGAAAATTTTGATAAATACGGAATAAATCATCGTTTAAATGTTGCTCTTTTGATTGGTGGAGTTTCTTTTGAACTCCAAGATCGCAAACTTGAACGGGGAGCTGATGTTCTTATAGCAACACCAGGGCGCCTTCTTGATCATTGCGAGCGCGGTAAACTACTCCTAATGGGCGTTGAAATCCTTGTGATTGATGAAGCTGACCGCATGTTAGATATGGGCTTTATTCCTGATATTGAACGTATCTGTAAGCTAACCCCTTTTACGCGTCAAACTTTATTCTTTTCTGCAACAATGGCGCCAGAAATTGCAAAACTAACGAAACAATTTTTACATTCTCCCGTATCTGTTGAAGTTACAAAAGCTTCCTCAACGGCTACCACAATTACACAACGGCTTGTCAAATCTGGAAATAAATCATGGGATAAAAGAGCGGTTTTACGAGAGCTGATCCAAAATGAAGGTGCAGAGCTTCAAAATGCAATCATTTTCTGTAATCGAAAGAGAGATATCTCTGAACTTTTTAGATCGCTCATCAAACATAACTTTAATGTAGGGGCACTTCATGGAGATATGGACCAATATTCGCGCATGAGCACCCTAGCTGATTTTAAAAATAATAAACTTACGCTTCTTGTTGCTTCTGATGTCGCTGCCCGTGGACTCGATATTCCAGCTGTAAGTCATGTATTTAACTATGATGTTCCTACACATGCTGAAGACTATATCCATCGAATTGGTCGTACAGGGCGTGCAAATCGTAGCGGAAAAGCTTTTACAATTGTCACAAAAGCTGATCAAAAATATATCAATGCCATTGAGGAAATGAGTAATGAAAAAATTGAATGGCTCAATGGAGATCTCTCAACTTTAATAGCCGATGATCAAACAGAAGATATTGTTGTAAAGAAAAAATCTTTAAAATCATCAAAGAAAACTGCTCCCAAAGAGCCCGTTGCTCACGCTAAAAAATCTGTAGAAGAGAATAAAACAGAATATATCAAAAGTGCAAATAATAAAGAGAAGCCATCTGAGAAACAACGCCCACGAAAAAATAAGAATTACACGCCCCTTGGATTTGGTGATGATATTCCTGCTTTCATGCTTATAAAAACGTGTAAATAAACCCATTCCTTATCCCCTTTAAAAGTGAAATGAACGAAATGCTTAAAAAAAAGCCGCTCTTATTTCCTAGTGAGTCTTTCTGCTACCTTTTCACGCCCTAAAAGCTGCAAAATTTTTCCCATTTCAGGTCCATGGTCCATGCCCGTCAGTGCCTGACGTAATGGCATAAACAAAGCTTTTCCTTTTCGACCTGTTTTTTCTTTTAATGCTGTTGTCCAAATTTTCCAACTTTCCTCACTCAAAGCACCTTCAGGCAAGAAATCGAGTGATTGGCGCACGAAAGCACGATCTTCTAGTGTCACTGTATCAAAATTCTGTTCATCATGAATGATTTTCCACCACAAAACAGCATCATTGACTTTATTAATATTGCTTCTTATCGCGTTCCAGAAATATTCCGCCTTATCTCCCTCAATAGAAAGTTTTTTAAGGCGCATTTTTACTTCCTCATAGGTTAACTCATGGACAAGATGACTATTCAAAGCAAGAAGATCAGCAATATCAAATTTTGCAACGGATCTTGACGTATCTTGGAGATTAAAATGTTCTAAAAGCGCTGCTTGATTGGGATAGGGATGCACATTTTGCGATGTCCCAATCAAAACAGCAAGACACTGAACAGCTATAGATTCAAATCCTTCTTCCCGTAGAGAACGAATAGAAAGATCATTGTTACGTTTTGAAAGTCCTTTTCCTAAAACTGTTGCCAATAAATTGATATGACCAAAAACCGGTAATTCTGCATTAAGAGCTTTAAAAAGAGCAATTTGAGCGCCTGTATTTGTAATATGATCATCCCCACGAATAATATGCGTAATACCCATATCTACATCATCAACAACAGACGGCAATGTATAAAGATAGCTTCCATCTTCACGAATAAGAACAGGATCTGAAAGAGACGCCAAATCAATCGTCTGCTTTCCCTTTACGGCATCATTCCAGCAAACTTCTGTTCGCTTTGTTTGCAAAGGATCGCTTTCAAAATTAGGAAGAAGAAAACGCCAATGGGGTTTACGACCTTGAGATTCAAAGTTTTTTTTCTCTTCTGCTGTCAATTTTAATGCTGCACGGTTATAAATAGGAGGCAATTTGCGTGAAAGCTGGATTTTACGACGCCGATCTAATTCTTCCGCTGTTTCATAACAGGGATAAAGAAGACTACGTTGTTTGAGAATTTCCGCAACTTCATCATATCGATTAAATCGCTTAGATTGGTAATAAATTGCATCTGGTTGAATACCAAGCCATTTAAGGTCAACAGCAATAGCATCGATATATTCTTGTTTAGAACGTTCAACATCTGTATCATCATAGCGCAAAATAAATTCTCCTTTATGCGCTTGCGCATAAAGCCAATTGAAAAGCGCAATACGGATATTGCCAATATGAATATAACCTGTTGGAGAGGGAGCAAAACGAACTTTAACCATAAAATAATACTCAATTTTTATCGCGAAAATGATTGACTATGGGATAGCGACGATCGCGTCCGAAATTCTTGTAACTGATTTTTACACCGGGTGCAGATTGTCGTCTTTTATATTCGGCACCATAAAGAAGCTGTTCAACTTTCTCAATAGTTTCCCGTGAATGCCCACGTTTAATAATATCACAAATACTCATGTCATTTTCTACAAGAGATTGCAAGATATCATCTAAAATAGGATAAGGGGGAAGAGAATCTTCATCTTTTTGATTTTCCCGCAGCTCTGCAGAAGGCGCTTTTTCTATAATATTGTATGGAATGACAATTCCTTCTGGTCCTCTCAAATTGTGCAAGTGATTTTTATTGCGCCACTCAGCTAATGCATAAACCTGCATTTTATAAATATCTTTAAGAGGATTAAACCCACCATTCATATCACCATACAGTGTTGCATATCCCACAGCCATTTCTGACTTATTGCCTGTCGTTACCACCATTGAACCGAATTTATTTGAAAGAGCCATTAAAAGTGTACCACGTACACGGCTTTGAAGATTTTCTTCTGTCACATCAGGCGGCAACCCTAAAAAAACAGGCGCCATTGTATTCAAAAACGCTTCAACAGCTTGCACAATCGGTATTATTTCATAAGGACACCCTAAAAGTTGTGCGCATTCTTTAGCATCTTTTAATGATTCTTGCGAAGTATAATGATAGGGCATCAGAATGGCGCGAACCCTCTCAGCACCAAGAGCATCCACCGCCATTGCCGTACACAGGGCTGAATCAATTCCTCCTGAAAGACCAAGAATAACATCCTTAAAGCGATTTTTATTGATGTAATCTCTCAAACCTAAAACACAAGCTTGATAATCGGCCGCTAATCCATTGAGAAGACTTTCTTTAGGACCTGAAATACAGTGCCAGCCCGTCGTTGTTTTTTGCCAATGGGTTAAAGCAATATGGCTATCAAAGTGTTTCATTTGAAATATCTTTTTTCCTTCTCCATTCAAGGCAAAAGACCCGCCATCAAAAACGAGCTCATCTTGACCACCAACTTGATTAGCATAAATAATGGGTATCCCAGATCGTAGAGCTTGCGTATGAACAATATCTATACGTTTTAAAGTTTTATTACGATAGTAGGGAGATCCGTTAAGGACAAGAATAATTTCTGCTCCTTTATCTTTAAGCTCTGTACTAAGAGAGAAATCATTCCAAAGATCTTCACAAATGACTATTCCTAATTTGATTCCATGATAAACAATAGGCTCAGGACGTGGACCTGAAGAAAATAAACGCTTTTCATCAAATTCAGCATAATTAGGTAAATCAAACTTCAAACTTTCGGCAATGACTCTCCCTTCATCAAGAAGCATGACACCGTTGTAAATATTGCCATTGCGTCTTAATGGAAGACCAATGACAATTCCTGGTCCGCCTAAAGTTATCTTTGCTAATTTCTTAACAGTCTCTTCACATGTTTTTATAAAAGCAGGTTTTAGAACAAGATCTTCCGGCGGATAAGCGCTTATAAAAAGTTCTGTGAATAAAACAAGATCAGCCCCCTCTTCTTTGGCCTTTTGATGCGCCATAACAGCTAAAGAAAAATTCCCCTCAATATCACCAACAATAGGATTTAATTGGGCTATGGATACCCGAAAATCATTTTTCATAAGCCTTTGTATCATTTCATCAGTTTAGCAACCACAACTTTATTCTTCATCATCTGAAATATTACTTTTTTAAAAATTCTCTTCTGCCATAATGACCTAAAAAATATTAGGCAAATTTTTGCCTACCCACCAGCAGCAATTGCTAACGAGTCAGTCACACGATTTTTTTTAAGGAGTTCAGCAACAAGAAAAGCCAATTCTAACGCTTGATCTGCATTTAACCGTGGATCACATTGTGTATGATAACGATCAGACAAATCGTCCACAGAAATGGCATGCGCCCCTCCTGTACATTCAGTAACATCACGACCTGTCATCTCAATATGAATACCTCCTGGATAAGTTCCCTCTCCACGATGCACTGCAAAAAAATTCTCTACTTCTTTTAAAACATAATCAAAGGGACGCGTCTTATAACCATTGGCAGTAATTGTATTGCCATGCATTGGATCACATGACCATATAACCGCACGCTTCTCGCGTTCAACGGCACGGATGAGTTTAGGCAGATAACTTTCAACTTTATCATAACCAAAGCGCGTAATGAGAGTAAGCCGCCCCAGTTCGTTTTCAGGATTTAAAATATCAATTAATTTTAAAAGCTCATCAGGTTCAATGGAAGGACCACATTTTAATCCTATAGGATTCTTAATGCCGCGACAATATTCAACGTGAGCATGGTCAATCTGACGTGTACGGTCACCAATCCATAACATATGACCGGATGTTGCATACCAATTTCCTGAAGTTGAATCAATCCGAGTTAAGGCCTCTTCATAACCAAGCAACAGTGCCTCATGACTGGTATAAAAAGATGTTTCACGCAATGAAGAATGTGTTTTGGATGTAATTCCTATAGAACGCATAAAATCAATTGCTTCAGAAATACGCTCTGCCAATAATTCATAACGTTCCCCCTGCGGACTGTTAGAAACAAAACTCAGCATCCATGTGTGAACATTTTCTAAATTAGCATAGCCACCTTGTGAGAAAGCACGCAATAGATTAAGTGTTGCTGCAGATTGGCGATAAGCCATAGACATCCGTTGCGGATCTGGAATACGAGAACCGGCTTCAAATTCAATGCCATTAATAATATCCCCACGATAAGCAGGAAATTCAACGCCCTCTTTTCTTTCGATATCAGAAGAGCGAGGCTTTGCAAATTGACCAGCAATACGACCAATTTTAACAACCGGTTTAGAACTACCAAAGGTCAAAACAATCGCCATTTGCAAAAATACACGAAAAAAATCACGGATATTATCAGCTTCATGTTCTGCAAAGCTTTCGGCACAATCACCACCTTGCAATAAAAAAGCTTGGCCTTTCGCAACTGCTGCTAATTCATTTTTTAAATCACGTGCTTCACCGGCAAAAACTAAAGGAGGATAGCTTCTCAGTTTTCGCTCAACATCTTCTAACATAGACTTATCCGGATAAGTCGGAACTTGTTTAATTGGCCTTGTTCTCCAAGAGTCAGGCGCCCATTCTTTTATCATTACACTCTCTCTAAAGATTAATTTTACAGATTGGCATATCAAAAACTTTTTACCATAATATATGCTGTTTAACTTTCTACTTTCTTCCCATTTTCATATATATAACTTGGTTTATACATCGTTACCAATTCTTCTGCCATCGTTGGATGCACTGCCATCGTCTCATCAAAGATATCCTTCGTCAGCTTACCCTTGAGAGATATCCCTATAAGCTGTGCCATCTCACCAGCATTTTCCCCTAAAACATGAGCGCCTACAACAATACGGCTTTCACCATCAACAATGAGCTTCATAAACATTTTTTCTGAATTCCCAGAAAGAACATTGCGCATAGGACGAAAAACTGTACGATAAATTTCAAGACGCTTATAACGCTTTACCGCCTCTTCTTCTGAAAGACCAACCGTTCCAATCTCTGGCTGTGAAAAAACTGCTGTTGTAATTAAATCATAATCAGGTGTTGTGGGAATATTCTCAAACGCAGTCTTCACAAAACACATTGCATCATGAATCGCAACAGGTGTTAATTGAATATGACCTGTTACATCACCAACGGCCCAAATATGGGGGATATTTGTTGTCATTCTTTCATCAACAACAACTGCACCAAATTCATTCACCTTAATACCGGCCCTATCAAGACCTAAACCGACTGTATTTGGTACACGCCCCGTAGCCAACATAATCTGATCGGCACTGATCATTTCCCCGTTTGTTAAAACAACTTTATAACAATTTTCTACAGCTTGCACTTTAGAAATTGTTATGCCATAGAGAATAGAAATCCCTTTTTCAATCATTGCATCGCTGAGCAATTGCCGCAAATCATGATCAAAATTACGAAGGATTAAATCACCTCGATGGAGTAGTGTTGTTTTTACACCTAATTCATGAAAAATATTAGCGAATTCAACACCAATATACCCTCCACCAACAATGACTATTGATTTTGGGAGTTGATCAAGGTCAAAAATCTCATTAGAAGTAAGGCAAAATCCACCACCTTCTATGGAAGTATTTGATGCAAATCTTGCCCCTGTTGCAATCAAAATTTTCTCTGCACTTACCCGCTCACCCGTGGCAGAAAGCTCTAATGTGTGATCATCTATAAAAGTAGCACGACTTTCATAAATATGCACATTATTATTTTCTAATCCCTTACGATACAGCCCTTCTAACCTTGATATTTCTTTATTTTTAGCTGCAACCAACTTTTCCCAGCTAAAAATTGGATCCGCATATTTCCACCCAAAACCAACACTTTTCTTAAATTCTTTTACATATTGTGATGCATAAACATAAAGTTTTTTGGGAACACAACCACGAATAACACAAGTGCCCCCTATACGATATTCCTCTGCTATAGCGACCCGCTTGCCAAGCCCCCCAGCAAGCCGTGCTGCACGTACTCCACCAGAACCACTTCCAATAACAAATAAATCAAAGTCAAAAGAGCTCACGAATTATTCCTTCTTATATCTGCAAGAGTAGGCTAAGGTCTTTTATTATCAAATGAAAGTCTTTTTTTCTTTTGAAGAAACCTTTTTTATAAAGCCGTATTCTAAAAAGACCTCCTCTCATTAAAATATTAAAAACGGCGGGAAAACCGCCGCTATTAAAAAAATCAGAAATTGCCCATTGTTGACATGATATCGATCAAGCTATTTTTTATTTTCTGAAGATTCTGATTTTATAGGCATATTTGTAGGCATAGTAGAATTATTCAAATTAAGTGTTTCAGACATCTCTTTTTTCACATTTTCTACAAGATCCCGCATAAGAGCAGTACGCCATATATCAAATGCTGAATAAGAATCACGTGCAATATTGGGGACTTCTGTCAAAAACTTTTTACCGGTATCAGAATTATAAAATGTTGTTATCGCATCAAGCTCTTTTTGAGTAAAATATTTTGCATATACATGAGCAATCTCTTTTTCTAGATCAGAGCGCCTTTTAATTAAAGCAAGCGCCTGCTTATCAACAATATCAGAAATAGCTGTTGCCAAATTCGGATCATCGCTGATCAATTCATTTTTGAAATCATGGACCGCATTGGGTAAAAAACTATCAAATTGATCCGTTGCATGAATAGCTCTGATTGCCTTTCGCGCTGAATCTAAATGTTGATCACTCACACCTTGTGCATAAACCATTCCAACATTCACAAAAAAAATAGCAATTGCACCAAAATATACGACAAAACGCTGAAAAGAAAATATTATTTTCATTTAATGATTACCCCGATCGCTAATTATAATTTTAATTCGTTATTCTACCTAAAATCTTTAAGACCCTTTTTTACTATGCTAACATATCATCATGTAAATGCCTTTTCTAAAAATCAAACGGTTCTAAAACTTTTATTTGACCATCAGCCATAGCGACAATTGCACGTGAAGCCAATCCTAAAAAAAGGCCATGCTCAACAACACCAGGAATGGCAAGAAGTGCATCCGATAATGGTTTTGGTTGCAAAATACAGCCCCAAAATGCATCAAGAATAAAATGCCCACCATCTGTTTCAAAAGGATTTTTTCCATTCATTCGCAATGCAATTTCTCCAGAAAGCCCTAAATCATCAGCGACTTTTTCAATGGTTTTGCATGTTGTGTGGATACCAAATGGATTAACTTCAATTGGTAGTGCAAAAGCACCAAGTCTTTTTACCATCTTTGTTTCATCAGCAATGACAAGCATTGCACGAGATGCCGATGCTACAATTTTTTCATACAACAATGCTCCCCCTCCCCCTTTAATGAGCATCATCTCAGGACCAATTTCATCTGCTCCATCAATATCAAGATCCAGTTCAGGTATTTGTTCTAAAGTGCTAACAGGTACTCCAAACTTACGACAGAGTTGTTCAGAATATCTTGAAGTAGCAACACCAGTCACATGCAAACCATCCGCAACACGCTCGCCTAGAAGACGAATAAACTCATTGACTGTCGAACCAGATCCGATACCAAGCCGCATACCATCTTCAACAAACTCAAGCGCTTTTATAGCTGCCATTTTTTTTAACTGCTGAACATCCATGAATGACTTTGCCTTTTATCCGTATAAGCAGCATTTATCACCCCTATTACCACCGATAATAGTGATAATAAAAGATAACCTTTTGACGCAATCTATTTAAATTTACCATCATCTTTTGCTTGAAGAGATGTTACTCGTTATAGAAATATATGATAAGAATAAAATAGAATAATCAACAATTATCTTTTTTATTTCTTTAAGAAAATTTGTTAGCATTTTTCTCATTCAATAAGAATTTTTGTTTTATCTTGTTCTATCAATAGGATGCACAAAGATACACATATCAATTTTTTTGAACAATTTAAAATGATCATATATAAAAAAATCATCTATTTTTAGAAAACTGTAGATTATTATCTCGTTTCAATGACGTTGATAAACTTACCAAGTGAAATACCGTAAAATATTATCAGAAAAGTCTTCTATTATTTTTTGTTTTGTCATTATCCAAATGTGAAGCAAAATATGATAGATTATATATTTTTTATGAATGCTGTCTGTGCATATTCCATGGTCTATGAAACCCTAGCGAAGACCAAATAATATCTCCACCTTCGGTCATCATAACGCTTCCTCGTGATAACAATTGTTGAGGCGTAAATATTATTTTTGCCTTCTTGTTACAAGTTGGATTATGCATTACAAATGTCTGAATGAGAATATCTGCCTCTACACATTGATCTGTTTCTCTCTGTAAAACAATCACTTTTAATCCATTCTCTAATAATGACGTACATACATAATAATCACAAATAAATTGTCCGTGCAACGAAGGACCATATTTTGTTGGTTTAATCGTTTCATTCACACGAAATGACTTTTTCCATATGGATGTCGTGAACTTAGAGATATGGTAACGATCGATATATAGCTTTTTATCATGAATAACGCCCACGAGACGCATATTATCTGCTATAATCAGTTGTACAGGTGAATGCATTACACAAATAGAAATACCAGCCAAAATAAATAAACTAAAAAAGAGCCGGATGGGTGTTTTGCAAAAAGTCAGTCCAACCAAGCCTATACTCAATAAAACTAACGCTGATAACGGCATAAAACCAGGATTCAAATCAGGAGAAATAGCCTTGATAGCATGCGCAATCTTTATTACAAGATCAACTCCAAACCCCATAATTTGAAGGGGGAGCCATTCGAATCCTCCTAACATTGCGAGGACTGCAATTAATCCAAAGGGAATGACAAAAATTGAGATGACAGGCAAAGCAAAAGCATTACTGATAATGCTCAAAGATGCCATATTAGAAAAATGATAAGCAGCATAAATTCCACTTGCACTCCCTGCAACAAGGGAAGAAGCACAGGTTGAAAGCATCGATAAGAAAGCAAAATTTATCACTCCTCCTCCAACATACGAGGGCGTTGTTTTTCTTTTACGAAAAAATGACCTTCCACTCCACCAATCAAAAAAAGCGATCAAAGCAGCAGTCGCAGAAAAGGACATTTGAAAGCTAGGACCTAATATTTCATGGGGTGTCATCGCCAGAGTTATCAACCCTGCAATAGAAAAATTACGCATTGTTATAGCTGAGCGATTACACAATATAGCAACCAACATAACAGCAATCATCACAAAACTTCTTTGCGCTGATATTGCTAGGCCCGACAATAACAAATAAAAAGCTGTTATCATAAACGCAACGATAGCAGCAAATTTTTTACTGGAATAATAGGAAGAAAAAACTGGAAAAAATGCTAAAAAACTACGGATACTCAAAAGAACTATGCCGCTTAACAACGCCATATGTAAACCTGATATTGATAAAATATGGGCTAAACCAGCCGTACGTAATGCTTCATTTGTCTCATTTGAAATACCAGCACGCTGCCCTGTTATGAGAGCAGCTGCAACATTCCCCTTTTCTCCTTCAAGGGCTATACGGATTCTTTGTGTCATCTTCGTGCGTAAATTTTCAATTTTCTGTAAAATGATAGCAAATATTCCATCAGGCTGCGAAACGGATATTTTTCTTGGTTTTCCTAAATAAACGCCTTGTGCCCCAATTCCTTTAAAATAATTATGAAAACTAAAATCGTAGCCTCCTGGACGCACTGGCCCAGAGAATGCACGAATCCTAACTTTTCCATGCAGTCCATCACCAATCGCTAAGCCAGATGGCAAATATCTTGCCGATAAACGAACACGATGAAGACTATGGCGTAATATGGGCTTTTCTGTACTCAAAATATCCAAAACTAAACGAAATCCTCCTTTGGCGCCTGACTCAATAGAAACAATTCTTCCCGTCAATGTAGTGATAATGTCACTGCTTAACATAGGTGTTGCAATACGCCACGTTTCTATTTTTGCCGCTAAAGAACCTAATATAATACAAAACAAAAATCCCACGGGAATCCATATTTTTCGATAAAAACGTACCACATAGAATATTCCCAGAAAAATACTGACCAACGCCCCCAATTGTCCCCAACTTGGTTCCCACTCTAAATGAAAATAGAAAATAATTCCTAGGGCAAAAAAGACTAAAATCAGCGAAAAAAGGATACCAAAAGAAACTTCTTTACTGATACAATCTTCTAACCATTTGCGAAAAAAAATGATTATTCCTTTTAAGAGTGTCAATAAAAAAAGTTTTTGTTGGTTATAACTGCTGTTCTTTGTATCATCATATTCAGAAAAAACACTTTGCCCTATTTGGCATGGCTTTTTTCTTTCTGTAACAGATTTTTCGGATAAACCCTCTTTAACTTTACTTTTATAAAACATCCGTCCCCCACTTTAACTCGCAATACGGCTATTGCACACCCCATCACTTATGTTAACATGACTTTTCTATAAAATTCCATAAGTAATATCTTAGTTTAAAGGAAAATATTCGTGTCTGTTATTACTCGTTTTGCCCCTTCACCTACTGGCTTCCTTCATATTGGTGGTGCTCGTACTGCTCTTTTTAATTGGCTTTATGCAAAACATACCGGTGGAAAAATGCTTTTACGAATTGAAGATACAGACCGAGAGCGCTCAACAGAAGAAGCTGTAAAAGCTATTATAGATGGGTTACACTGGATGGGGCTTAGTTATGATGGCGCCCCTATTTCGCAATTTGAACGTTCTGAACGTCATCGCCAAATCGCCGAACAGTTGGTCAAAAACGGCAAAGCATATTATTGTTATGCTTCACCTGAAGAGTTAGCTGAAATGCGTGAAAAAGCTCGTGCAGAAGGGCGCCCACCACGTTACGATGGACGTTGGCGGGGCCGTGACTGTTCTGAAGCTCCTAAAGGTGTTAAGCCTGTTATTCGTATCAAGGCTCCACAAGATGGAGAAACAATTGTGCATGACCGAGTCCAAGGTGACGTTCGCTTCCCTAATAAAGATCTAGATGATTTTATTATTTTGCGCTCTGACGGCTCGCCTACCTACATGCATGCTGTTGTCGTTGATGATCATGATATGGGTGTAACACATATTATACGCGGTGATGATCATCTTACAAATGCAGCACGCCAAACAATTATCTTCAATGCAATGGGGTGGGATATCCCTGTTATGGCCCATATTCCTCTTATCCATGGTGAAAACGGTGCAAAATTATCAAAGCGACATGGTGCACTCGGTGTTGATGCCTACCGGATAATGGGATATCTTCCTGCTGCTTTGCGCAATTACCTTGTCCGTTTAGGTTGGAGTCATGGTGATGACGAACTGATGTCACTTAAAGATATGATTTCTTGGTTTGACATTGAGGATATTAACAAAGGTGCTGCTCGTTTTGATCTCAAAAAGCTCGATTCCATCAACGGACACTATATGCGCATGAGTAATGATCAAGAACTTTTTGATGCCGCTCTTAATATTCTACCAGAAATCGATAGGGGAGCACAAATTATTGAAAGACTTGATGAAAAACGCCGTGTTCAATTTTTAAAAGCAATCCCGCATTTGAAAGAACGTTCAAAAACACTGTGCGAACTGATTGACAATGCCTCCTTCATTTTTACGCAACGACCTTTACAACTTGATGAAAAAGCACAAATGCTCTTAGATAAAAATGGACGCACCATTTTAAACGATCTTTATCTTGCCCTGAAAGCTTGCCCCTCTTGGGATACAAAAAACCTGGATGAAATACTTCGCTCTTGTGTACAAACACAGAATCTCAAATTTGGATCTATCGCCCAACCACTTCGCGCAGCTCTTACAGGATGTGCAACATCACCAGGTGTTTTGGATGTTCTTATTTTATTAGGACGCGATGAATCTCTTCATCGCATCAAGGACCAACTTATCGCCCATGATGTGTACTGAGTATATTTCCTCAAATATGGATCTATACAGATATCTCAACGCCCCCTAAAAGAGTTTTTTATGTTATATCATTGAAATACATTTTTTATTGAGTAATAATGCTCAATAAGGAAATATTTTTAGATTGCATGTACTCACTTTTGGAGGCAATCTACCCTTAATATAAGTAAGAAAAGCTTCAGTTATACATCCCCCACTCTGATGAAGCAGAGTCTTAATTTTTAGAAGTGAAGGATCTGAAAGGAATACCGAATGTCTGAGAGTAACGCATATATTATTGTGAATGATAAAAAAGTAGAGCTTCCCTTGCGTAAAGGTACGATTGGACCTGAGGTCATTGAAATTGCTTCTCTCTACAAAAAAACCGATATTTTTACTTATGATCCTGGTTTTACTTCAACAGCTTCTTGTGAATCAAAAATTACTTATATCGACGGTGATAAAGGCATATTGCTTTATCGTGGTTATCCTATTGATCAATTAGCTGAGAAAGGAGACTTTCTCGAAAGTTGTTATCTTTTACTTTATGGAGAACTCCCAACACAGCAAGAAAAAAATGAATTTGATCGATGTATTATGCAGCATACCATGGTACACGAACAGTTTTCACGTTTTTTCCACGGCTTCCGTCGTGATTCTCATCCTATGGCCGTCATGGTTGCCTGCCTTGGCGCTATGTCTGCATTTTATCACGACTCTATTGATATTACAGATCCTCACCAGAGAATGATTGCTTCCGTTCGTCTTATCTCAAAAGTTCCAACGCTTGCTGCTATGGCCTATAAATACAGTATTGGACAAGCATTTGTTTATCCACGTAATGATCTTAGTTATGCCGCAAATTTCCTCCATATGTGCTTTGCTGTTCCTTGTGAAGAATATAAGATAAACCCCGTGCTTGCTCGGGCGATGGATCAAATCTTTATCCTTCATGCAGATCATGAGCAAAATGCTTCTACATCTACTGTACGTCTTGCTGGATCCTCGGGTGCTAATCCGTTTGCCTGTATTGCAGCAGGTGTTGCATGCCTTTGGGGACCAGCACATGGTGGTGCCAATGAAGCATGTCTAAAAATGCTACAAGAAATAGGTTCTATTAAAAGAATTCCTGAATTTATTGCACGTGCAAAAGATAAAAATGATCCTTTCCGCCTTATGGGCTTTGGGCACCGCGTCTATAAAAATTATGATCCACGCGCAAAAATCATGCAAAAAACCTGTCATAAAGTTTTAAAAGAACTCAACATTCAAGATGACCCGCTTCTTGATATTGCAATAGAACTTGAAAACATTGCCTTAAGTGATGAATATTTTATTGAGAAAAAGCTTTATCCCAATGTTGATTTCTATTCCGGCATTACATTAAAAGCTCTAGGTTTTCCAACTGAGATGTTTACTGTCCTTTTTGCATTGGCGCGCAGTGTCGGGTGGGTGGCACAATGGAAAGAAATGATTGAAGACCCTGCACAAAAAATTGGTCGTCCTCGACAACTCTACACAGGCTATGCTATGCGTGACTATGTTCCTATAGATGAACGTGCAAATTAAAAAAAGAAATCAATAAAGCTTCAATTTACTGAAGCTTTATTGAGAGTGATAAAAAACATCCTTTAAGAATTTTTATAAAACGTGATTTTTAAACTCTTTCTACAGAGATAACATCATCATAAAAATTTACCTTGTAATCCTCATTATCTTTAATGGAAATGTATTCCCTATCATTCCCTCATGTTTAAAAGCCTTATTACAGATTAAAATCTAGCAATGTCAGAATTTTTCTTTCTATCTTCTCCAGATAAAATTGCAAAAGGCTTATATTAAGTGCTTCTCTAAGATGCCAAAACTTCTTATCTCTCTTCAAGTAGATTAGAATAAAAATACTTTACATTTTGTCCTGTTAAGAGCTGAAATTTTCTTCGTATTTAAGTTGATCGTTTTTCTTTAAAGATAAATTATTGATTTTTAAATAAAATTATTAAAAATCATCATATAATCAACAAAAGGTGACCTTCTTTCCTGTATTTTTTATTCCCATACTTGATAAGAATAAATCATTTTTTTGATAATGATATCCAGCATAATGGTAGCAAAATGAACAAAGATAAATTTTTTACATTGCTCCAAAAGAGCTTACAGATTATAAAAACTCATGATGGTTTCATATTTGCCAGCTTATCTAATAGGAGAACATAATGAAATTATTAGCAGGAGCTCTTATAATAAGCGCGACACTGTTTACCCTATCGGCCAATTCTCAAACGCTGAAAATTGCAAGCGATGCTTCTTATCCACCATTTAGTTATATTGACTCAAATAACGAACTTCAAGGGTTTGATATTGATATATCTTATGCGCTTTGTAAAAAAATGAATGTTAAATGTACTATTGTCACACAAGATTTCGAGGGGATGATTCCCGGTCTTCTTGCAAAAAAATACGATGCTATCGTTTCTTCCCTTTCTCCTACAAAAGAGCGCTTACAAAAAATTGATTTTACAGATCCTTACTACAACACTGTACTCGCTGTTATCGTTACCAAAAATTCGGGAATTAAAGAAATCTCGACACAAGACTTTAAAGGTAAAAATCTTGGAGTACAATCAAATACAACACAAGCTGCATATGCAGAAGATCATTATGCCTCTGAAGGAGTGAATATCAAACTTTATCCTACAGCAACAGAAGTTAATCGTGACCTTTTAAGCCATCGGCTTGATATCATCATCTTTGATAAGTTAAAAGCATTAAATTGGCTTGAAAATGAGGGAAAAGATTGCTGTCTCCTCTTAGGAACTCTAGAAGAAACAAAATTTCCTATTGCAATTGCACTCCGTCAAAATAATAATGATCTTAAAAACAGTTTTAATAAAGCAATAGAAGAAATCCGCGCCGATGGAACCTATGAGAAAATTATGAGAAAATATTTTACTTTCGATATCGATTAGATGTCACTATGAATTAAAATTCAATCTGTATATTTAAGGAGTATTTTAAACTCTTTATATGCAAGTGTAATTGGAAATTCGGCATTTTTATAAGAAAATTTACATTTATCAAAATCTAATTTTTTCTTTATGTTCAAATTGAGTAGCCTTATTTTCACGAAAAATCTTCAGTTTTTACCCATGAAATGATTCAAATCAATCATTTCGTGAAAATTGATTTGTCATACAATCAATAAGATATTTATTCTTTTTTTATCAATAAAAAAGATAATTTTTTGGTAATAATATCCAACATAATAATCTAAAATAAACATCAGTAAATTTTTGAATTGCTCCCAAAAAGCTTACAGATTATAAAAACATAATGATCTCATATTTGCCCGCTTATCCAATAGGAGAACATCATGAAATTATTAGCAGGAGCTCTTATAATAAGCACCGTACTATTCACCCAATTGGCTGATGCAAAAACATTAAGAATTGCGAGTGAAGGCACCTACCCTCCCTTTAGTTATATTGACTCAAATAATAAATTGCAGGGACTTGATATTGATATATCTTATGCACTTTGTAAAAAAATGAATGTTGAGTGTACTATTGTTACACAAGACTTCGATGGAATGATCCCTGGACTTATTGCAAAAAAATATGATGCTATCATTGCTTCCCTCTCTCTCACACAAGAGCGCTTACAAAAAATTGACTTCACAGATCCTTACTACGATACAGCACTGGCTGTTATTGTTACCAAAGCTTCGGGAATTAAAGAAATCTCGACAAAAGATTTTAAAGGCAAAAATCTTGGTGTGCAATCAAATACAACACAAGCTTTCTATGCAGAAGATCATTATGCCTCTGAAGAGGTGAAAATAAAACTCTATCCTTCCACAATAGAAGTGAATCGTGACCTTTTAAATCATCGACTTGATGTGATTATTGTTGATAAATTACAAGCATTAAATTGGCTTAAAAATGAAGGAAAACATTGCTGTCTCTTCTTGGGAACTCTAGAAAAAACAAGATTTCCTGTTGCAATTGCAGTCCGTCAAAATAATAATGATCTTAAAAATAAGTTCAATGAGGCGCTAAAAAAAATTCGTTTGGATGGAACTTATGAAAAAATTATGAGAAAATATTTTACAAGTGATGTTTATTAAATATCAATATAATATTTGAATGAAACCCGCTGATTATTGATAAAAAATATTATCTAACTCTTTCATGAGGAACACAGGAATGATTGAAAATTTAGCATTGCTATCATTTAGCAATGGTGGATGGGGAGTGGTTATACTTTCCAGTGCAGGAATGACTTTGTCATTGGCATTATGTTGTGGCCTTCTAGGATTTCCTCTAGGACTTCTCAATGCAGTGATGATTCGATCCAATATTAAGATGGCCAAAGCTATGGCACGCCTCTTTTCAACAATATTTCGTGGGCTCCCAGAGCTTTTAACTTTGTTTTTAGTTTACTACGGATTACAAAGCCTTATTCAAAATTTATTTGACTATTTTAATTTTGAAATCATGTTCAGTATCAATGCTTTTGTTGCTGGTGTTCTTGCTCTTAGTATGGTTCTTGCAGCTTTTTCTTGTGAAGTTTGGCTTGGAGCATTTAATATTTTTGATAAAGGTCAATATGAAGCAGCTAAAGCTTTAGGACTTTCACGGTCAACCACATTTTTTCGTATTGTCTTTCCTCAGCTCATCCGAAATGCCTTGCCAGGACTTTCTAATAATTGGCTTACTTTACTGAAAGATACATCCCTTGTTTCCACCATCGCGCTTGTTGACCTCATGCGACAAACGAATCTAGCTGTCGCTGCTACCAATAAACCCATGCTATTTTATTTTGTAGCATGCTTACTCTATTTGTTATTTTCAGCGTTTTTTACTGCAATCCTACGCCATTTAGAAACATACACTCAAATAGGCTATAAAAAGGTGCTAGGTCAATGATTCCTGAGTGGCTTTATTTTCTTTTTAATCCTGATCTTTTAAGTCATTATGGACCAAAATTTATTAATGGCTTCATTGTTACTGTTGAGCTTGTTTCTATTTCTTGTTCTCTAGGTCTTTTTCTTGGTATGCTTATCGCTTTTGCACGTCTATCAAAGAATACATTTTTACAATATTTTGCAAATGCTTATGTCTATTTTTTCCGTGGCTCTCCTTTATTAGCTCAACTCTTTCTTTTTTATTATGGGCTTGGTTCAATGAACAGTTTATGGCAACAAGTGGGGCTATGGTGGTTTTTTCAAAACGCATGGTATTGTTGTCTTTTTATTTTTACACTCAATTCTGCTGCCTATCAATCTGAGATTTTTAAAGGAAGTTTTCTATCCGTAACAACTGGACAACGTGAAGCATCAAAAGCTTTAGGTTTAAGCAACTCTGTCACATTTTTTAGAGTTATTCTTCCACAAGCAATGATTGTAGCATTACGCCCCCTAGGAAATGAGTTGATTTTAATGATTAAATCCAGTGCTCTTGCCTCACTTATTACTGTTTATGATTTAATGGGGGTTGCTAAACTCACTTATTCACGGACTTTCGATTTTCAAGTTTACGTTTGGGCTGCTCTTATCTATCTCTTTATCGTTGAACTCATTCATCGTTTTATTGTTTTTATCGAGCAACGCCTCACTCGATATTTACGGTAAATAAAATGATCATAAAAAACTTTACCAAACCAAAATGTTGAATTAATCAAGTTCTTCATCCATGAAAGAATAAAATAAGATGAATTTGAAAAATAATAAATCGATCTCTCACAGTGAAAACCCTGTAATCTCTATTCGAAATCTAAATAAATGGTATGGAAACTTTCAGGTCCTACATGATATCAACCTTAATGTTCAAGCTGGTGAACATATCGTTATTTGTGGACCATCCGGATCAGGAAAATCAACGTTAATTCGTTGTATTAATCAATTAGAACAAGCACAAAAAGGTTCAATCTGTATCCATAACGTTGATATCCATACTGCTCCTATGCAACAACAAAAAAATGTTCTTCGTAAGATAGGAATGGTCTTTCAGAACTTTAATTTATTTCCCCACATGAGCGTTATACAAAATTGTATTTTAGCACCCATGACAGTTCAAGGGCTTTCCAAAAAACAAGCGCAAGAACGGGCAATTCGTTACTTAACGCATGTTGGTATTGAAAAACACTGTGAAAAATATCCTTTACAACTTTCTGGTGGGCAACAACAACGTGTTGCGATTGCCCGTGCACTTTGTATGGAACCTGAAGTCATGCTTTTTGATGAACCAACCTCTGCTCTTGATCCAGAAAGTGTGGGAGAAGTTTTGGAAGTGATGGCTCGATTGGCCGATACAGGAATCACAATGCTTTGTGTTACCCATGAAATGGGCTTCGCACGTAAAGTCTCAGAAAGAATACTCTTTCTAGAAAATGGAAAAATTATTGAAGATGCAGCCTCTGAAGAATTTTTTACCAATCCTAAAAGCCAACGTGCTTGTAATTTTCTTGCTAAAATTAAATATTAATCATTAAAATATTGCTTTATTTATACAATTTTATTCCTGCTTTTTAAAAGAGTGATAATTGTTTGTGCGCCAACATCCCCCGATGGCACTTCAGTTTTCATTTTCTGTTCTAGCATCTCAAAGGAATCAAGTTGTGCCTGTCGTATTAAAGGATTATACAAAAGTTGTTCTACTTGTCTTGCTAACATGCCTGGGCGTAGAAATTCATTCAAATATTCCGGTACAATAGGCTTATCAGCAATAATATTGGGAAGAGCAGCACTCCATAACATCATTTTAGGAAAAATAAATAATTTAGAAAAGCGATCAAGTTTATAGCAAAGAACCATAGGGATTTTTGCTAACGCTAATTCAAGTGAAACAGTTCCATGTGCAGCAAGTGCAACATCTGCTTGTGCAAAAGCACGCCATTTTTCATCTTCACCAACTACAATTTCTATCTTGCTTTTCCAGCCTTGCACAAAGTCACGGATTCTATCTACCAAATGAGGTAAGGTTGGTAAAATAATACGTAAATGAGGAATACGTTGTACAAGAATCTCTACTGTTTCTTGAAAAATAGGCATTAAGGAACGAATTTCTGAATTGCGTGATCCTGGCAGAATAACTAATCTAGGAGATGATTTTTGTGCATCGATCAAATTTCTTTGTTTTAATTGGCACTCTTTTTCTGATTGAACTCTCAAAAGGGGAGGATATGTTAAAAGACGATGTCCAACATAGGTTGTGGCAGGGCCTCCCAAATCTTGCATAATCTTTTCTTCAAAAGGAAAAACCGCTAAAACATGATCAACAAATCCACACATAGCTTTTGCACGTTCTGGCCTCCATGCCCAAACGGTTGGTGCAATATATTTAATAATAGGAATAGAGGGCGCTAAAACGCGCACCTTTTTTGCAACACGATGCGTGAAATCAGGACTATCAATAATAATGAGGCAATCAGGTTGTTCTTGTGCAATAAATTTGGATAAATTGCGAATATGTAGCAACAACAATGGTAGTTTTTTCAACACCTCCTTCAAACCTATTAAAGCAATATCATGGGAATCAAAAAAGCTTTTTAAACCTAATGCCTTTAAATGCCTCCCCCCAACACCAATCAAATGAATATTGCACCCTGTTTGTTGTGATAAACAAGAAATCAAATCTGCCCCAAGTAAATCACCAGATTCCTCACCTGAAACCACAGCAATCTTTAAGGAACAATTATTCATGACCAAACCTTTCAAATGTCTCTATAAATAGAGAATATTTGTTGGCTTTTTCTACTGTTGTTTTCACCGATAATATTAGACTTCTATTTGCCTCCACCGCAACACCAGATAAGCCACTCTTTGCAACATTCATTATTGTCGCGGGCCCAATTGATGGTAAATCAACGCGATTATCCTGTTGTGGTTTTGCACATTTTACAAGAATGCCACCTTTAAGGGGAATTTGCCCTCTTTCTCTCATTTCACAAACCCGCCACAGCATATTATCAGTTCCCTCTGCACCCTCCAGTGCAACCACTCTCCCATTGATAGCCACAACTGCTTGCCCGATATCTAATTGACCTAAAAGCTTTGCTGCTTCTGCTGCTAAAAAAATATCTTTTTTCTCTTTTGGAGTAGCACGCCGCACTGTTAAATTAAATTCTATGGGAGCTAAAAGGTCTGGGACTATTTCGTGAGCACCAACAACGCGAAAACCATACGTTTCAATAACCCGTATAAAAGCTTTTAATAACGCATCGTCCCCCCTCTTCAAAGCTCGGATTAACTTAGGAAGAGCTAAAAATGTTGTCCAGTCCAGTCGCAATTGTTTAAGAAGTGGACGCTTTTTCACACCACCTGCCAAAACAACATTATATACACCAGCCTCTTTTAAAATTTTAACGAGTCGTGCTAACTCTACTATTGATAGCTCGCAATGCTCATAGCGATAAAGAACAGAATCTGCCTCACCACGCAAAAGAACAAGAAAAGGATTTTCTCCATTCTTCTCAAGAGTCTGCGCAACGGTAATCGGTAGAACACCATTTCCTGCTATAATAGCAGTACGGCCGGAAAGAAAACTTCTGGCTCCCCAAATAGGCATTTTTAATCCTTATGTTCTTTTATTCTATCACCTTCAAATTTTGGTGTACAATAAAAACGCTTTCCTTCTTCTTTAATAAAATTAACAACTTCAGAAACAGATTGAGAAGAAGAATAGAAAGAAGCAACATCACTGATACGCTCTTTAAAGGGTTTGCTATGATCAAAAAGCATGGCAACCGCATGACGGAGTGCATGAATATCTTGACGCTCAAGTCCTGCACGCTTCATACCAATAATATTGAGGCCAGCAAGTTTTGCCTGCACACCAACAGCTGTTCCATAAGGTATCAGATCACCAACCAGGGCAGATACGCCGCCGATAAATGCATGATGTCCAACACGAACAAATTGATGAACAGCAGCACCACCACCGATAATCACATAATCACCAATAGTAACATGACCAGCAATCATTGCGTTATTGGCAAATGTTACATGATTGCCTACATAACAATCGTGAGCGATATGCGCATAACAAAAAAATTGGCAATTATCACCAACAACTGTCATTCCTATACTCGAATCGGAACCCCTATGCATTGTTACACCTTCACGAATCGTACAATTCTTACCAATAAAAAGAGTTGTAGCCCCTCCTTTATGTTTATTATTTTGCGGATCTGCTCCTAAAACGGCATGAGAAAATACTTTACTCTTAGCTCCTAACGTTGTCTTTCCCATTATTACAACATGACTTGTCAAACTACATTCATCACCAATAACAGCCTCTGAACTAATATGGCAAAATGGTCCAACGCGTACATTCTCACCAAGCTGCGCTCCCTTCTCCACAAGAGCAGTTGGATGGATTTTCGTACCGGACATTTTTAAATTCCCATCAAATATCGTTTATTCTTCTTCAACAATCATCGCAGCAATTTCAGCTTCAGCGACGCGGACATCTTCTACTTTTGCAACACACGAAAAACGTCTCATACCAGATCTTTTTTTCAAAAGCTGAACATGAATCTTGAGCTGATCACCAGGCATAACCGGCTTGCGAAATTTTGCCTTATCAACCGTCATAAGGTAAACTAAATTTGTTTTCTTATTGCCTAAATTTAAAAGTGCTATTGCTCCTGCCGTTTGTGCCATAGCTTCTAAAATCAAAACTCCAGGCATAACAGGCTTTGCGGGAAAATGTCCCGTAAAATGCGGCTCATTAATCGTTATATTTTTAATACCAATAGCTCCTTGTTCACCATCAATATCAACGATACGATCAATCAATAAAAATGGATAACGGTGCGGTAATATTGATAATAGTTTTTCAATATCGACAACCTCTAAGTTTTTAGTCTTTTCATTGCTGATCATATCAGCGTTTCTCCTTTTTAACTTTTCCCATACTGCGCAACGCCGCCACTTCACGAAACCATTGTTTAAATGGTCGAGCTGGACTACCTCCCCATTTTTCTCCATCCGGAATGTCATTCATAACACCACTACGAGCAGCAATCTGAACAGATTTACCTATTATGATGTGATCGGCTACTCCAACACCTCCACCAAGCTGAGACATATCCCCTATAGATGTACTTCCCGCAATGCCACATTGAGCGGCAATAAGACAATAGCGGCCAATTTTTACATTGTGGGCAATTTGTACAAGATTATCAATCTTGCTTCCTTCACCAATAACAGTATCTTGAAATGTTCCACGATCAATTGTCGTGTTCGCACCAACTTCTACACCATCCTCAATAATAACGCGACCAAGCTGTGGAATTTTCTCGATTCCAGAAACACCCCCAACATAACCAAAACCATCTTGCCCAATGCAAACACCAGGATAAAGCTGAACCTTATCACCTATTATAGAACACTGAACTGTTACCTTAGGAGCAATATAGCAGTCACATCCAATACGGCAGTTTTCACCGATAACAGCTGTGGATGAAATAAGAGTTCCTGCACCAATCTCAACATTTCTACCAATAACAGCTCCCGCTTCAATACACACATCATGTGCCAACTTAGCCGTTGGATGAATATGCGCATGCGATGAAATTCCCTTCTGTCCCAACCAAGACATTGGCTTGACAGAATCTGGAAACAAAATACGACCAATCTGAGCAAAGTCACGCTGTGGTGTGGATGTCACCAAAATTGCCATAGTTTCGGGAACTTTAAAAACAATCTCATTCGTACAAAAAACAGCAACAGCAGAACTGTCCAGTAAAGCATCAGAAAACTTCCGATGCTCTACAAAAACAAGAGAACCTTCCACAGCACTCTCAAGTGAAGAAAGAGTATTGATAACTTTATGAGAAAACTCTGGATTAAGAAGCTTTGCACCCGTCAACTCAGCAGCATTTGCAACTGTCAATCGTCGGGACGGCGTAAAAAAAAATGTATCCGCCATCAAAACACTTTCTCTCCCAGCTTAAGCTATTCTCTTCAAGTTTTTCCTTCTTAAAATCGCTCAAATCAGAACTTCGTAGAAATACCAAAGTTCAATTGTTGCAAACGATCACCTTCCTGCTTCGTTATTGGCCAAGCATAATCAAAACGCAAAGGACCAAACGGAGAATCCCACATCAAACTTACACCTGCAGATGAACGCCAAGCACTTTTGGTATTGGTAACAGGCGGTTCACCCTTAAAAACGGCTTTATAATTATTGCCATAAAGCGTGGCAATATCCGCAAATAAAGCACCGCGCAACCCGAATCCTTCAGGCACAACAGGGATAGGAAACTGTACTTCAGCAGTCGCATTCATATATGTCGTTCCCCCCAAGAAATAAACCTCACCCTTACTGGAAACCTGACGCGGACCTATTCCATTATATTTGAACCCTCGAATCATATCAGAATTTACTTTAAACATATCGAAAATACGAACACCATCTCGGCCCATTCCGTGGATATAACCACCGCCAAAGGAAAGCAAACCAACAATATCCTTCTGTTCAGAAAGAGTCTTGTACATCATCGCCTTACCCGTGGTCTTCAAGAACTTTGCACGTCCACCAAGCCCTGCATATTCCTGAAGAAGATGCACGTACCACCCATCATGGGGGGATCTCATATCATCAATCGTATTATAGGTGAAACCATAACTAATTGATGAACGTTTCCAAGGGCTGTTTTTTGCAGCTTGAACAATCGCACCAGAATATTTCCCATATAATTCTATTATGTCACTCTCTTTGTCAAAATCATACTCTCCGCCAAAATCATATTCTTCCTGCACATAAGAATAAGCTACATTAGCAGATAATTGATTATTAATAGGTAACGAAAACCGCAACGATCCACCTGTCTGTCGTACATCATAGGCTTTATCAGCACGATAAGTACTACGAAAAACATCAACGCCAGCAGATAAACGATACCCTAAGAAATAAGGATCAACGAATGACAAATTATAATTACGAGATTTCTCTTGCCCCGCACCTAATCCTAAACGAACATATTGACCACGTCCCCCAAGATTACGTTCAGTAACAGAAACTTCAAGTGACATACCAGGACTTGTTCCCCCTGTTGTATACCCTCCAGAAAGAGAGAGATCTCCTGTTGAAGCTTCAACGACATCTATTACCAAAATAACTTGGTCAGATTGATCTGTGGGAACCATTGAAATATTAACGGCTTTGAAGAAACCTAAACTTTCTAGACGACGTTTTGCCCGCTGTAATAAAGTTTGATTGTAAGCATCTCCTTCGTTTAAATCAATCTCACGGCGAATGACGTAATCACGTGTTTTCTCATTGCCACGTATATCAATACGCTGAATATAAGCACGTGTACCCTGTTCAATATTATATAAAATTGAAATTGTATGATTTGCTAGATTACGATTTCCCCGCGGTTCAACTTTAGCAAAAGCATATCCCGAATCAGCAACCTTGTTATTAATAATTGCAACAGACTGCTCAATATCTTCTGCACTATAAATATCACCTGGCTGGGTTTTAAGCACCCTTTTCACAGATTGAACGTCAATTCCATCAACATCACTTTCAACCTGAATATCGCTAATTTTATAGAGCGCCCCCTCATCAAGAACGAAAGAAATTTTATACGTATTGCTTGCTGCATCAAAAGTTGCTTTAGAAGAGACTACACGAAAATCTGCATAACCACGGTTATAATAGAAGCGACGTAAAGCTTCTTCATCAACAGCGAGGCGCTCTTCACTGTAAACATCACCCCCCAACAACTTCGAAAAAATTCCTGAAGTTTTTGTTGAAATCACATCACGCAAACGGCGACTTCCAAAGACACTATTTCCCTTAAAAGTGATATCACCAATCTTTGTTTTTTTCCCTTCAACAACATTAAATACCACATTAACCCGCCCTTTTCCAAGGTTAATCGTTTGAACGTTAACAGTGATATTATTACGACCAAGAGTTTTATAAGCTTCACGAATTGTATTTATATCAGCAGAAAGCTTAGCAGAATTAAAAGGCTCATTCGGTTTTAAAGAAATAAACCGCTTAAGATCTGGGTCTTTAAAAGATTTATTTCCCTGAAACAATATTTGATTGACAACCTCATATTCTTTTACGAATACAACCAATTTATCACCCACCGGATTTATTTTAACATCATAAAATAAACCCAATTCGAAAAGATTCTTTACAGCATTATCAACATCACCACTGGAAACCCCCTGCCCAACCTTAATCCCCATATTGTCTCGAATCGCCTGAGAACTTACAAACTTATTCCCACGAACCTCAATAGAGCGGACTACAGACGCTTGTATTTCTCCAACCGCAGCAATTGACATAAAAACCGTTGCTGGGGCAATCATCCCCATCTTTAACACCAATATAGATGCTGCATTTAAAAACTTTGAATTCGTAGTCATTGGTTTTTTTACCTTACTCTTGTTCCTCGGACATGATGCCTTAAAAAGCTAACTGCCATAACAACCTTTTTACAGCGAGACTTTTCATTCCTTAATTACTCATTATAATGTACAACGCCACAACATTTTGTAGACATGGTAAACAACCTTCAATTTGTTTTCGCTATTATTACTTAATTTATAAAGCTTTTTCCATAATTTAATTAGCTAAACCAACAAAAATAATCATTAAAAAAGACAAAGATCATAAAAAGGAGAAGAATGGAAAAACCTAAACGAAAAACGATTCCCTGAATTTTAGCAGATATTCTCCTCCCTGTAATGACCTCAATGACATGCAATAAAAGATGCCCACCGTCAAGCGGTAGAATCGGAAAAAGGTTAATAAGCCCAACACTTATTGAAAGAAAAGCTGCCAAATTCAACAAAGAGATAAAACCTGTCTCGCTCACTTTCCAAGCAATTTTAACGGTTTTAGAAGGTCCACTTAGCCGACAATGATCCTCTTTGCCTCCTATTAAACGACTCATAAAAAGAACGGTTTGAGTGACGATAAACACAGTACGGTCTGATGCTTCTCTTACAGCCGTTACAAAACCATAGCGAATATGTTTTATATAAGCTGGATCTAAATGTGCAGGATTATTTAAATCAACAGGAACACCTACACCTATCATAGCACTTCGTGTTCGATTACCAAATCCATCATCTCGCTCAACGACTTTCGGGGTAATCATCGTTGTAAAGACTCGCCCCATGCGTTCTATTTTAAACTCTATGGGTTCTCTTCCGTGAAAAGCTACATAATTCATCAAATCTTCAAAGCTTTTAACCCGTCGTCCATCCATTTCAACAAAACGATCCCCTAATTCCAAACCGGCTTGAAGAGCAGGGCTATCTTTTACCAAAGAACCAACAACGGGCTCAATGGCTACACGACCATAGATAAAGAAAAAAAATGTTAGAATAACAACAGTAAAAAGAGCATTGAAGAAAGGGCCGGCAAAAACAGTTGCTGCTTTCTTCCAAGCATGCGCACTAGCAAATGAACCCTCAGCAATCAGAGATGATTGGGATGATTGCGTATCGATTTTTTCCTCATCCCCAACAAATTTTACATAACCTCCTAAGGGGATAAGTGCTAAACGCCACTTCGTGCCATGCTTATCTGTATAACTCGCTATTTCTGGTCCAAATCCAAGCGAAAAAACTAACGCCTTAATACCACACCACCGACCAATAAGATAATGCCCAAATTCGTGCACAAAAATGATAACCATAATGATGAAAAGAATACTCAAACTTCTTAAAAGAAAACCACCCATAGTGACAATATGATTTAAAAGTTCCAAACTATCTTCTCCCAATTAGATCATACTAAAAAGATTAAAAGGCGCATCCATACCAGACATAAATGAACCAATTAAATAAAGAAGAAAAGCTGCCCCTACCAATCCATCTATACGATCCATAAAACCACCATGTCCGGGCAATAAAGAACTAGAATCTTTGACAGAAAATCGTCTTTTGAGCCATGATTGCCCTAAATCACTCAATTGTGAAACAATTGACAAAACAAGTGTAAGGAGTGGCACAAAAAAGCTGGCTAAATTTATATCAAAAAATCCAAAAGCAACCCATATACCACCGAAAACTCCGACAAATGTACCACCAAGTGCTCCTGACCATGTTTTATTAGGAGAAAATTGTGGTGCTAATTTAGGCCCCCCTAATGCACGTCCGATAAAATAACCACCAATATCTGTTCCCCACACTATCGTAAATAAGAAAATAACAACTTGGAACCCCAACATTTCATGATCCCGTAGAAAGCATAGAGCAACAACAGGAAAAGACGCATATAAAAAACCACAAAAAACCCAACCACTCTTTTTTATAGATATAATAGCCAACACCGCAGCCAAAACGATTAAAATACAAAAAATCAATGAAGCAGATACACTCAACACTAAAAAGAAGCCAAAGCTTAAATAAAAGATACTTGCTAATATTTTTTGTAAAACACACCATTTCTCTTTAGTAATACTCATCCACTCATAAAGAACAAAACCGCCTATACACCATACAAATAAAAAAAAGAAGTTTCCTCCCAACCATGTTAGATACAACGCAATAACGCCAAAAACAAAAGCTGTCAGAACACGATAAACCAAATTAGACAAAACAACATCCAAACCATAAAAATAGAAAATACAAGCTCTAAAATTGACGCAAGAAAAACTCCCCTACGCAGTATTTTCATTTCATACTTGTATAATTTCTCTTATAATTTATCATAAACAATTCAGTCTACTAAAATAGCGCTTATGAGACTAATAATCAATGAAAACAGCTTCAAAAATCTTCGTCAAGATTAATCCTAAAATATTTTTTAATATTTTCTCAAATATAAAGTGAAAAAGTCGTTACCTCTGCCCCAAACAAATTAACGAATATAGGTTTCGTGTAAAAATACTTTTCTATCAACTATTCGTCGTTAAAAAACGAATTACGCCACATAACATCTGCTTGATCGATTATACTCACATGTTTTATAATGGGAAATATAAGAGAAAGGTTAGGCTTATTTTTTTTGCTTTATATTCTGTCCCCAACCCTCATCTTAGAATATTTGAATAATTTCTAATAATGCTTTCATTATACAGTTTAACAAAGACGTGCCCAACTAAAAGCCCGCACCATGCTGTTAAATACTGTCTTCCAGAAAAGGGCACAATTTACCACGCAGATTAAAAAATTAAAACATCTACCTTTTCAAATCAATCTCTCCCATATCAAAATGATAAAATACCTTCCTGCATCACACCTTGCTATCACAGAACACACCACTCCCTACTATTATCCCTAGAAAAAATTTACAGGCTGGGAAGCATAACATCCTTTTTCTAGCGACAAAACCGTCTTAAACGTGCATAATTTCAGATTCTTTTACGGCTAAAATTTTATCAATATCAGCAATAGTTTCATCCGTGAGTTTTTGAACTTTTTCAGACAAACTATGGGCTTCATCTTGTCCAATTTTACCATCTTTTTCTAACTTTTTCAAATTATCCAGACCATCCCGACGAACATGACGTGTAGCAACACGCGCTTGCTCTGCATAGTGATGCGCAATTTTTACAAGTTCTTTACGGCGTTCTTCATTCAGCTCAGGCAAAGGAATACGTAAATTCGTACCATCAGTTATGGGATTTAAACCAAGACCAGAATCGCGAATAGCGCGCTCTACAGCTCCGACCATCGTTTTATCCCATACAGAAACAGAAAGCATCCGAGGTTCTGGAACAGAAATATTAGCAACCTGATTTATGTGCACAACAGAACCATAAGATTCAACGGTCAACGGTTCTAATAAACTGGCCGATGCACGCCCAGTTCGCAAACCACCTAATTCATGTTTAAAAGCCGTAATGGCACCATCCATGCGACGTTTCAGATCATCCATAATTGATGTAACATTCATATTTCTGTCTCCTTCAATTGTCCTTTGAAGCTTACCCTTATTCCGATACTATTGTAAAGCGTCCTGTTCCATTCAAGACCTTAGCCAAACCGCCCTTTTCATGAATGGAATACACAATAATCGGTACATTGTTCTCACGTGCTAGAGTGACCGCCGTTGAATCCATAACAGATAATCCCCATTGCAAAACTTCAACATGTGTTAATTGATCAAAACGCTTAGCCGTAGGGTCTATCTTTGGATCTGCTGAATAAATACCATCAACTTGTGTTCCTTTAAGAAGAACATCCGCACCAATTTCTGCTGCACGTAAAGTAGCGGCAGAATCAGTGGTAAAAAATGGATTTCCTGTACCACCCGCAAAAATAACAACTTTTCCCTGATTCATATAAGCTATTGCTTTACGTTGCGAGAAACTTTCACAAATTTGTGGCATAGCAATCGCAGAGAGTACAACAGTTTCAACCCCTAATTTTGTCAAAGATGTTCGCAATGCTAAAGAGTTAATAGCGGTTGCAAGCATTCCCATATGATCACCTGTCACTCGGTCCCCACCATGTGAAGCAACAGCAACGCCACGAAAAATATTTCCCCCACCGATAACAACCGCAACCTCTATCCCCATTGTGCGCACTTCTGCAATATCAGCGGCAATACGGTCTACAACAGAAACATCAATGCCAAAACTCTGCCCCCCCATAAGAGCTTCACCAGAAGCCTTTAAAAGAATACGTTTATACGGAAGTGCTAATGCCATTAATAATCTCCCCAAAAGCACATTTACTTTTTGCTTTTGACATCACGAAGGGCATCACCTTTTTCATGTGACGCCCTCTCAACAATTATATTGTTCCCATCAGAGATTCTACAACCAACGATATGATTTTAAATCTCTGATAAAGAGTTTGCAATAACTAGCCTTTTACAGCAGCAGCAACCTCTGCAGCAAAATCAGACTCCTCTTTTTCCACACCTTCACCTAATGCAAAACGAATAAAGCCTGTAATTTTTGCTGGTGCACCAATTGATTTTTCAGCATCCTTTAAAGCTGCCTCAACAGTCACATCAGGATTCATAACGAAAGCTTGAGAAAGCAAAACAACCTCTTCAAAAAACTTACGCATACGTCCTTCTACCATTTTTTCAATGATATTTTCAGGCTTTCCAGACTGACGTGCTTGATCTGAAAAAATCGCCTTTTCACGTTCAACAGCAGCAGCATCAACATCTTGCGCTGTAAGCGCTAACGGATTGGTTGCCGCAATATGCATCGCAACCTGTCGACCAAAAGCAAGAGCAGCCTCTTTATTTCCTGTTGTTTCAATCGCAACCAAAACACCAAGCTTACCAAGACCATCAGCTACACTATTGTGTATATAAGTCGCAACAACACCACTCTCAACAGACAATTTAGCGGAACGACGAAATGTCATATTTTCGCCAATTGTACCAATTGCATCTTTAATCGTAAGCTCTACAGTCTTCTCAGAACCGGGATAAAGAGAAACAGAAACAGATTCAACATCACCTGGCGTATCTAAAGCAGCAGTTGCCACATTGCGCACAATGTCTTGGAATCCGGCATTGCGTGCAACAAAATCTGTTTCAGAATTAATCTCAACCAAAACCGCATTTAAATCTTTTGATACGACACCGATTAATCCTTCAGCCGCTGTACGACCAGCCTTTTTATCTGCTTTAGCTATTCCTTTTTTACGAAGCCAATCAACAGCAGCTTCCATATCACCACTCGTTTCAGCTAGAGCGGCTTTACAGTCCATCATACCAGCGCCAGATAGTTCTCGAAGTTCTTTTACTTGTGCAGCAGTAATGCTCATATTTGCCTCTTTATTTTGTAACAGTGAAAGCGTGCAAAATCTCTCTGCACGCCTATAACTTCTTCTTTAGACAATAAAAGTACCTTAATTAGGCGTTTTATATTATTCAGAAACTTCTGAAACCGTATTTTCTTCCAAAACAGGCTCCACAGGCGCATCAACTTGAGCTCCTAAATCGATACCCATTGCTCCTTGCTGGCGTGCAATACCATCAAGAGCAGCACGGGCAAAAAGATCGCAATAAAGAGAAATTGCACGTGAAGCATCGTCATTACCTGGTATTGGATGTGTTACGTCATCGGGATCACAATTTGTATCAATAATAGCAATCACTGGAATACCTAAACGCTTTGCTTCCTGGAGTGCAATATTTTCTTTATTCGTATCGATAACAAAGATAAGATCTGGAACAGAACCCATATCTTTAATACCACCAAGCGCACGATTAAGCTTTTCACGATCACGTTCAAGATTTAAACGTTCCTTTTTGGTAAAGCCTTGCGCTTCAGCAGCAAGAATTTTGTCAAGCTTTCGCAAACGATGTATCGAATTGGAAATCGTTTTCCAGTTTGTGAGCATGCCGCCAAGCCAACGTGCATTAACGTAATACTGGGCAGAACGATTCGCCGCATCAGCGATAATGTCAGATGCTTGCCGCTTCGTACCAACGAAGAGAATACGACCACCACGCGCAACAGTATCTGAAACAAGTTTAAGCGCTTGGTGTAAAAGTGGAACGGTCTGAGCGAGGTCAATAATATGGATATTATTACGCTGACCATAAATATAGGGAGTCATTTTTGGATTCCAGCGATGAGTCTGGTGACCAAAATGCACACCGGCTTCTAAAAGCTGGTGCATAGTAAAATCGGGTAGTGCCATAAATCTTATCCTTTCCGGTTCAACCTCCGCGGAAAAAGCAGGAAGACCTGCTACCGGCGGATGCTTGCTAGAATTTTCTCACAGATCATTTGCAAACACCCAGACTCCGCGTGTGGAATAGCGCAAACATACTAATATTTGATTCTTTTTCAAGTCATTTTCTTTAATCATTTAATATTTGCATTTTCACATTCATTAAGATCTTTTCCAAGTTCCAAGAATTCGAGACTGTTCAATTTTGCACGCACTGAAAAAGTTCCATAATCTATATGAAGATCACGCATGACACCATTCTCATGTAAGAGAAAACTGCTACGATAAACCGGCAAACCATCTTTATTTTCTCCATCATCAAAATAAGAAATTGTAACAGGCCAATATTCTTCTTCATCCAATTTTCTAACTTTTTCCGTTTCGCTATCAGATAAAAGCGTCTTCTTTTCCCCTATGACGATACTTTCTTTTATAACTTTATCTGCTTTATTTGTCCCATCAAATACAGTAACATTGTAAAAATGATCTCCTGCTTTTGCATGGCGGATGATATTTTTTAGTTGCATCATTGGAAATTCAGCCATTGCGAGCTTATACTCTTTTTCCTTTGGCTTTTTTAAGGTAACTGTAATACCATCTTGAGTACGCTCCGCGACCCCCTCGGCACGATGCGCAACCTCTTCTCCCTCTTGATCTGTAATATTAAAACGAAATGTACGGCTGTCTCCTGTTTCATAACTCGTCGTCTGTTGATCCGTCAAACGTACCGGCATATCTTCAATGTGAACACGGCTAATGAAGCGAAAACGTGTGCTATAGCCTTGGCATGCCGAACCAGTAAGCTCGTAAACCATTCGCCCTGACATCGCAGAAATTGTCATTTCATGAGAAACGCTATCGAGATGAAAATCATAAATTGCTCGATGAGGCACAATAAAAACAGGCTCTTCAGCTCTCGCAGTACATAAAAAAACAATATATAAAATTATTATAAATAATGATCTAATCATTCCCAACTTCCGAACTTTATCCCCGTTGCATAACATCATACAATAAGGCAAAAAAGGCTAATTTCTCAATTAACCACACATTTCCTTAAATCAAAAAATAGATTATGCAATGAATATATCATAAAGTAGCTATGGAGTTTAAATTATGACCAATATGATTGAAAAAAACTTAGAGAAGTTCGGAATCACTCTTCCTGAAGTAATCTCCCCCCTTGCCAATTACATCACCACTTCACAAAGTGGCAATCAACTCTTTATTTCTGGACAACTCCCTCTTATTAATGGAAAACCAATAGCCATCGGTAAAGTTGGTGCAGCTGTGAATAGCGAACAAGCCCAAAAAGCATCCGAAGCTTGCGCTCTCAATATTCTCGCTCAACTCAAGGCAACTCTAGGTGACTTAAATAAAATAAAACGTGTGGTAAAAATTACTGTTTTTGTGGCTGTAGATTCTCATTTTACCGATATTCCTTTTGTTGCCAATGGAGCTTCTAATTTATTCGTCAATATCCTTGGTGAAATTGGAAAACACGCCCGTTCTGCTATTGGTGTTGCCTCTCTTCCTATGGATGTTCCTGTAGAAGTTGAAGCTATCATAGAAATCTAAACCTTCATTAAAACAGTGCACCATCCTAAATATATCCGAAGTCAAAATACTTCTTTGTCTTACACTCTGATAAACCTTGCATTTTTTCGTTTTTAAATTAAAATTTTAAACTTACGATAAAAGGAAATATTTGTATGAAACAAGCTTATGACCATAACAATATTTTTGCTAAACTGATTCGCAATGAAATCCCTTCTGTTCGTGTCTACGAAGATGATGATGTTATTGGATTTATGGATATCATGCCACAGGCACCAGGTCATACGCTAGTCATTCCTAAAAAAGGCTCTAGAAACTTACTTGATGCAGATACTGAAACATTATTTCCTGTTATTAAAGCTGTTCAAAAAATTGCAAATGCCGTCAAAAAAGCCTTTCAAGCAGATGGCATAACTGTCATGCAATTTAATGAAGCAGCTAGTCAACAAACCGTTTATCACCTCCATTTCCATATTATACCACGTATGGAGGGAATAGAACTTACCCCTCATAATGATATGATAACGCCTACAGAAATACTTGAAGAGAATGCAAAAAAAATCCGAGAAGCCTTATAGCACACTCTTAAGTTGTTGTGCTTTTTTTTCCTAAACGTTTTTTTGTAAAATTTTCCATTTTACTTTTCTTTGAGCCTACAGATATATCGGAAGATGAAATTTCTAACTGTAAGCTTTCTTTTTTGCCATTTGATTTTTGTGTCAATACGCGAACGATGCCACCGTTACGTAACTTTCCAAATAAAATTTCATCAGCTAATGGCTTTTTAATATATTCTTGTATAACACGCCCTAATGGGCGTGCTCCCATCTGAGAATCATATCCTTTATTGGAAAGCCATAAAGTTGCAGAAGGGCTTAATTCAAAACAAATTCCCCGATCAGCTAATTGTGCTTCAAGCTGAAAAATAAATTTTTGCACTATCTGATTGATGATTAAGTGAGATAAAGGTGCAAACGGAATAATTGCATCTAACCGATTACGAAATTCTGGTGTAAATAATCGATTGATTGCTTCTATATCCTCACCATCACGATGTACTTTCCCAAATCCAATAGCTGATTTTGCCATATCTGAAGCACCAGCATTGGTTGTCATAATCAAAATAACATTGCGGAAATCAATTTTCTTACCATTATGGTCTGTTAATCTACCATAATCCATTACCTGCAATAAAATATTAAATAACTCTGGATGCGCTTTCTCAATCTCATCTAGCAAGAGGACTGCGTGAGGTTTCTGATCAACTGCATCTGTAAGGAGACCTCCTTGATCAAACCCTATATAACCTGGAGGAGCTCCGATTAAACGTGCTACCGTATGCCGTTCCATATATTCTGACATATCAAAACGCAATAATTCAATGCCTAAAGATGATGCAAGCTGTTTTGCAACTTCAGTTTTTCCTACACCTGTTGGTCCTGAAAATAAATAACTTCCTATTGGTTTATCCGGTTCGCGTAAACCTGCTCGCGCCAATTTTATGGATGAAACTAAGACGGAAATTGCCTGATCTTGACCATAAACAACATGTTTGAGTTCTCTTTCAAGCTTACTCAGTATCTTCTGATCATTCCGAGAAACTGTTTTTGGTGGAATTCTTGCAATTGTAGCAACAGTCGCCTCAATTTCTTTAACACCTATACTCTTCTTGCGTTGTTTTTGTGGCAAAAGCTTTTGCGCTGCACCACTTTCATCAATAATATCAATTGCTTTGTCAGGTAACCTACGGTCAATTATATAACGTGAAGATAATTCTACGGATGCCTTCATCGCCTGATCTGTATATTTAATCTGATGAAAATCTTCAAAGTAAGGCTTCATCCCCTGCAAAATCTTAATCGCATCTGTCACAGAAGGTTCATTAATATCAATCTTCTGAAAACGACGCTCTAAAGCACGATCTTGTTCAAAGAATTTGCGATATTCTCTGTAAGTTGTCGAACCAATACATCGCATAGTTCCAGAAGATAATACAGGTTTTAAAAGATTTGCCGCATCCATATTTCCCCCTAATGTCGCTCCTGCTCCAATTAAGGTATGAATTTCATCAATAAATAAAATAGCATCTGGATACAACTCAAACTCTTTAATAACTTGCTTTAAGCGTTCTTCAAAATCACCGCGATAACGTGTACCGGCAACAAGTCCCCCCATATCAAGAGAAAATATTGTTGCATTTGATAAAACTTCAGGCACTTGCCCATCAACAATGCGCTTTGCCAATCCCTCAATTATAGCGGTTTTCCCCACTCCAGGATCACCAACCAAAAGCGGATTATTTTTTGACCTTCGACATAAAATCTGAATCATGCGTGAAATTTCTATTTCACGGCCAATTAATAAATCAACTTTTCCATTACGTGCTTTACAATTGAGATCAACACAATAATTCGTTAAAGCACTTGTTCCTCTTTCACCATTATCCGAAATCTGCTGATCTAATTGCTCTTCAAGTCCTTCAAGTAACATGGATAACCCATCATCACGCGTGATACCATGTGAAATAAAACGTACAGCATCATAGCGTGTCATTCCCATCTCTTGAAGAAAATATGCTGCATGGCTTTCATGTTCAGAAAAAATTGCAACAAGAACATTGGCCCCGGATACTTCATCTTTTCCAGCTGATTGTGCATGAATCACCGCACGTTGGATAACACGCTGGAAAAACGCTGTAGGCTTTGTATCCTCATCAGCTCTAATCTGTTCATCTAACTCTGAGCGAAGATAATTGGTTAAGCGCTCTCGCAATTCCTCCACATCTACCTGGCAAGCTTGAATAACGGAATTTGCATCGGCATCATCTAACAGCGCAAGGAGAAGATGCTCTAATGTTGCATATTCATGCCGTGCTTGAGTAGCAATTGTTAATGCACGGTGCAAAACCTCTTCAAGACTAGGTGTAAAAGATGGCATAATTCCTCACTTACATTCCATTACACATTGTAACGGATGTTCATTTTGACGTGCACATTCCCTCACTTGTACTATTTTCATTTCAGCGACTTCATAAGTATAAGTTCCACATTCGCCTATCCCATTGTGATGAACATTTAACATAATCCGCGTTGCCTCTTCGAAATTTTTTTTAAAAAAGTTCTTCAAAACGAAAACAACAAAATCCATAGGTGTGTAATCATCATTAAGTAAAAGAACTCGACATAATTTAGGTCTTTGGAGTTTTGCTCTAGCCTTAGGCATTATAACCGCACCATGCCTACCTCCATCCCAATTTTTGCCCTTTTCATTATGCATAATATGATCTATAGAGTTTATTATGAGCGTCTGTCCCATTATCGTTTTCCATGCAGCACATTTTTTATTAATTTTAAATTCTTTCATAACTATTGCAATACCTGTTGGTATAAGAAAAAAACTTTCCCTCTATGGTTAGACTTCAATCACTTACTCATAAAGTAACTTCTGTAAACAAATTAGTAATACCATTCGTCTAAACTGCATCAACAAATTACAGAAAAGGAAGCTTTATAGAAGTTTTTCAAGATAAATGGAGAAATAGGATACTGCAAGTGTATATTAATTATCAAAAAATTATGCGCTACTATAAAAAAATAGCAATTTCTTTTGTTATGTTAGCTTTTTCTTACTGTTTGGCATCAGCCACACCTCAAGGAGCCTATCCTGATAAGTATGCGGCTATTGTTATAGATGCTACTACGGGAAAAACTCTATTTCAAGCCAATGCAACACTGAAACGTTATCCTGCTTCTTTAACAAAAATGATGACATTGTACTTACTCTTTGAAGCTATGCAGATGCGTCGTGTGACACCAAATACACCAATTCCTGTTTCACATTATGCAGCAACGCGTCCACCAACAAAAATTGGTTTTAAAGAAGGACAAACAATTTCTGCAGAAGCAGCAGCTAAAGCACTCATTACAAGATCCGCAAATGATGTTGCTGCTGCCATTGCAGAATATCTTGGGGGTAGTGAAAAAAAATTCGCTCAAATGATGACAGTAAAAGCTCGTAAACTTGGCATGAAACATACACATTTCGCAAATGCTTCAGGACTTCCGGATGTGCACAATTATTCTACAGCACGAGATATAGCAACTTTATCATTAGCTTTACGTAAACATTTTCCAAAACAATATAAATTGTTCAAAACAAAAAGTTTTAATTTCCGTGGACATACAATTAACAGCCACAATAAACTCGTTAAAATAATGAAAGGTGTTGATGGGATTAAAACAGGATACACACAAATGTCAGGCTCGAATTTAGCAACTTCGATGCGTCTTGAGGGGCGCTCTATTGTCGCTGTTGTTATGGGAGGTAAATCATCTACTGCACGTGACGAGCATATGGCTAGCTTATTGAATCAATATTTGCCCAAAGCAAGCCAAATGAAAAGTGGTGAACGTTTAATAGCTTCTGTACGCTATCACTTACCCACTGGCGCCAATACTCCTATACCAACTATTAAAGCTGATTCAAGTAATTTTGACGATGAAATTTCGACTATGTTGACAGCATTTGCAGAACAACCTAAAAACTCCAATATCGCAATAACGGCTGTAAATAAGGTAATTATACCAATACCGAATCCTCAAAAAACTATACCGGTTGAGACTCATAAAATTGTAACAGTCTCTTTGTCCGAAAACGCCGGATGGGCTATCCAAATTGGTTCTCTTCCTAGTGAAGAACAAGCAAAAACTCTACTTTTAAAAGCAAAAAATACAGCTTTTCCTACTTTAAAGCAGGCATCTTCACACATGCAACTATTTGAAAAAAATGGGCAGCGTTATTACCGAGCGCGCTTTACAGGATTTCAATCAAAAAAAGCTGCATTTGATGCTTGCTCTACATTAAAGAAAGCAAATTTTAACTGCTATACTGTAGCCTACTAAAAATTTTTGAATTCTGCGTTAAGGATAGTATTATGACAGATAATGCTTTTGCTTCATTCCATAAAAAAGAAATTTTATTGAAGCAATCATCCCTCCTTTCATTGCGTTCTCTTCACGATGCTGCCGCAAAACTTACTGGTTTAAAATATAATTCAACTGCATTAGATACACAATCTCTTGTTAACCTTCTCATTTGCCAAACAATGCGCAACCGTCGTCTCATTATGCCTCCTGTACGCATTCATTTACGCGTTGCGAGCCAAACTGGTAATGTGCCTATTAAAATCCGTCTAGGAGCAACAAATATTTAATTCTACAAACCATCTCTAAAAAACTATTTTATTATTAATCATTATCTATAGCCTTAGAAAGCCCTTTGATAAGCATACTTTTTTCTTAAACTATGGAATTGTACTGACAGCTTTTCCAACTATCCAATACCTCCAAACTTTCAATAAAACCATTGTTAAGGACATAAAAAATACTTAATACTTTTCCACTTTTGGATTTAATATAAAACAATATCCTTGATATCTTTCTGGAAAGAATGAATAGCTTCATTGGATTAAAGCGTATCATTTTAGGGGTTATTGTAAAAGTTTAATAAAGAAAGTTCCTCTTAATAACGCCCCTCCTACAACATAAACGCTGTAAAAAATAATCTAACGCCTCTTTCTTGTATTTCTTTCAACAGACAAAGAAAATTAGAAAATACAAATACTATCAATGAAAAAACGTAAAAGAAATTATCAGATTAAATATTATGATAACAATTTCCATAAGAATTTAATTTATAATTATAATTTATTTTTTGCATATTCAATAAGAGATTTTCGTAAAATTTTCTCATTTGAAATTTGTTTATGTTGAATCAATCAAAACTGTTCTCTTGCATGTTATGAGCGAGATTAATGTGTGGCGTGAAACTGTACCAAAAATACTTAAAATACCTATAATGAACCGTTTCAAATGCCAAGGGCTTTGGTTCCTATACAAGGAGGGGCTTGGCAAAGTGTGTAACCGTGCCAGTATATTTTTTTTATTAAGCATAAAGATGGGAACAACTCAATAAATTTACCCGTATATCATTCACAGATGCTATCGTGAAATGAGCTTGGGAGCCGTTGAGGGATATTTTTTAAACAAATTCACGAACGAGTAACACGATAATGTTCTATTGTGTGCATTCTATTCTCATGAGAATTTTTATAAATATTTTTTTAATGTATACGTTATTATTTATTTTAATTTTTTTGTCAGTACAGAATTTATAAATAAAAAAGATATTTCCAATATATCTCTTAATTCAATATATCTCTTAATTATTGTAACTTAGCGTTTCTTTTCAAGGTATTTTTTTACCATACTAGGTAGCAAAAAACTTCACTTTTAAAAAATTAAAATCTTTAAAACTCTCTCTCTTCATTATAATTATTCAGATTTAAAACAAATTTTCCTTGGATACTCAGGTATAATCTTCCAGTACTTAAAAGATATGGCTATGAAAACTTGTTAAAGTCATAAAACCCAGCTAAAAATAATGGTCGATTGATCACTAAGTTTACTTTACGCCCTTTTATTTTTTCCAAATTAAACTTTTTCCCATTTTAGAAACAAATCATACAGATATCAACAATACTTTCCCTCCAAATTTGCATGCAACAGCTGTTATTCGTTAAGAAAGTACTGAGATCTCAAATTTATTTTAAGCATGCTGCTGAATTAAATTGGAGTTTTGATTTATAAAGAACAAAAAACATAAGCTTTATCAAGAAAAATACGATCGCTCTCACAAAGTCCAGTTATGGATTAAAAAATGTTCCAGCTCCTAACAAGATATTGCATTGACTGCAAGACCACCTTTACTTGTCTCTTTATAGCGTTCACTCATATCATGACCAGTCTGGCGCATTGTTTCTATACAAGCATCAAGAGAAACAAAATGATCTCCATTACCATATAATGCAAGAGAAGAAGCCGTTACCGCCTTAACAGCTCCCATTGCATTACGCTCAATACAAGGAACTTGTACAAGACCTGCAACAGGATCACATGTCATTCCCAAATGATGCTCAAGCGCAATTTCTGCCGCATTTTCAATTTGAGCTGGTGTTCCACCTAACGCTGCGGTCAACCCTGCCGCGGCCATTGAAGACGCCGTTCCAACTTCACCTTGACACCCAACTTCTGCACCAGAAATAGAGGCATTATGTTTGATAACACCGCCTATAGCTGCTGCCGTTAATAGAAAATTATGTATTCCCTCTCGATCTGAATCATCATTAAATTGAAGATAATAACGCAAAACTGCTGGAACAACGCCTGCTGCTCCATTTGTAGGTGCTGTAACAACACGACCACCTGCTGCATTTTCCTCATTGACTGCTATGGCATATACCGAAAGCCAATCATTTGCCCAAAGTGGATAATTGTGATTTTTCTTTTGATTTTCCAAAAGCGTTTCATGCAGCTTTTTAGCGCGCCTTAGAACACGCAATCCACCAGGCAGCTCACCTTCTTGTGAAAGACCTCTATCAATGCAATTTGTCATCGCTGAAAAAATTTCATCAAGCCCCATATCAAGAGAAGAACGCTCTATCTTTGTTTCTTCATTTAAGCGCTTCATTTCAGCAATTGAAAGTCCGGATTTTTCTGCCATTGATAACATTGTACAAGCAGAATCAAATGGATATGGTACATCAAATGCTTCTGGTTGTATATTATCATTCATATGGCTTAATTCATCTTCAGTCACAACAAAGCCACCACCGATAGAATAATAAATCTGCCGCAACAGAACATTCCCATCAGTATTAAGTCCTTTAAAGGCTAGTCCATTTGTATGTCCAGGGAGAATTTTCTTTCGTTCAAAAACAAGATCACGTTGCACATCAAACTGATAAGCGGGATGGCCTTCTGGTTGCACTTTTTTTTCACGTATAACTTTTTCTAACACCCCCCCCATGCTATCAGGATCAACAGTAGAAGCTTTTTCTCCCAAAAGTCCTAATATGATAGCCCTATCTGTTGCATGACCAATACCCGTGAAAGCTAAAGAACCATAAAGGTAAACACGTATACAAGAAACTTGACTATCAGACGACTGAGAAAAATCTTCTATCTTTTGCAAAAACATATTAGCAGCGGTCATCGGCCCCATTGTATGTGAGCTAGAAGGACCAATTCCAATTTTAAAAAGTTCAAAAACAGATAGAAACACGTATCACCTCAAAACTATAGTACAGCTTGAGCATATATGCTTTTTCATAACGTTTGTCCCGTTTAAAATCAAATTGCGAGATAAACTAAAAAAATGACAGCAATAAACACGAATGTCGCTCGCCTTGCTACCACCCAACACTTTCTTTCTATAGTGTTTTCCATTAGCCAACCTTCAAAAAACAGACAATGCCCCTAGAGCCACCGCTCTTAATGTTCCAAACGTAGTAAAATAAGTGTTAATATGCAATATTAAAATTCAATAAGGATGAGAAATTCTTATCGGGAATATCTTTCATAATGCACCAAGTTCTTCAAAATGTATGCTTAATTATATAAAATATTTCATGGGTATGTCTCAATGAAACGTACAAAGTTTTCTAACGATTCTCGTTCTGTCTCAAAATTGTTTTCTGGAGCACTCATATCGCGATAACCAAGTGCCATACCACAGATAATATGGCGCTCAGAAGGAATAGATAAAAGCGTACGAATCTGTTTATGATAATCAGCAAAAGCAGCTTGAGGACAGGTATCTAATCCAAATCCACGTGCAGCTAACATAATGGTCTGCATAAACATACCCAAATCAAGCCAACTCCCCATTTCCATGTCGTGATCCATTGTAAATAAGAGTCCTACAGGTGCATCAAAAAATAAAAAATTTCTCGCCTTTTGATGAAGTATCTTTTCTTCATCATCTTTTTGAATTCCAAGGCTCTTATAAAGATCCAACCCCACTTTTCGACGCCTTGAAATATAAGGCTCACGCCACTGACGTGGATAATAGCTATATTCACGCTCTCCTTTTACACCTGAAAGCACAAGTTGTGAAAGCTCTTGCCCTACTTTCTGTAATACACTTCCTGTAAGCACAATCACTTGCCATGGCTGAATATTTGTTCCAGATGGTGCACGTGCTGCAAGTTTTAGGATTTCTTTGATTGTTTCCAAACTAACTGGCTGATCGGTAAAAGCGCGAATTGACTTTCGTGACAAAATAGATTGAAAAACACTCATAGGAGAAACTGCCATTGTTTTTACTTTCTTTATGAAAAAGATTCTTTTCTTATCAAGGACAATATACTGCGAAATACCTTTGCAGCTTTTTCCAAACACTCTATTTCTTTAAATGACTTACACATTTCATGCAGTGTTAAAGATTCCCCTTAGAAGATAGTATAATCTATCTCTTTTAATAGAAAGAGAATTGTATAAAAGCAGACGAAATAAATTTTTATAATCAATAACTACCCCCCTAACTCCGCTAAGCTCTTCAAAAAAACTCTCCTCAATTCGTTCTAAATCTTGTAGAAGATCATCAACATCATGCTGCATCTGCTTTAAATCAGCTTATTTTTATGAATTCCTGCAATTAATTTCTTAAGCTTTTTCTCATCATCGGGTGGTTTTCCAACCATTGTCAACATATCAGATATTTCAGACAACGAAAATTTAACTCTTTTAGCATGCAGTATTTGTTTTAACTTATGATGATCCATTTGTGTATAAAGCCGTATACTTCCACACCGGAAAGGGTTAAGAAGTCCCTCTTCTCCATAATAACGAAAAGTCCGAGCTGTTATTGAAAACTCACGTGGTTAATTTTCCAATTGAATAATATTCGTACATTTTATCATTCTGTCTGCATAGATCACATTGTTATAAGAAATATGTCTATTTTTTATAACACTTCAGTTGAGCACCCTAATCTTTGCTTTCCTGCATTCTAATTTATAAGAAAATACATTCTTATCGTACAATTATTTTATAGTATAGAATCAATTATTTTTAGATTACAGAAAAAACTATTGATCTTTCATTATAAGTCTTTTTAAATCTTTATAGAAGATATCAATCAGCAATTTTTCTAAAATTCAAAATCAATCATTATTTGATTTGTAGATAATCAACTCTTTTCCTTGAATATGGCTTTTGAATTTAACATCTTTTGAAAAAATTCAATACTGCTTTTAGAAATTAAGAAATTTTAAAATAACGTAACAAAAAAGATAAGCATCATTACAAAACAATAAGCTACTAAAGATGTTAAAAATAACTATTGCCTTATAATTTTTGATATTTTTCAAGAAAATATGCAACTTCTACATTTTGAGATAAAAAAACGTCTGAACTTTCTATTCAGACGTTTTTACATTATGTGATGTTGTATTTAAATTATTCAGCAACGGCACCGGTTGTCATATTTGTCAACATAGCCTTAGCCACTTCGTTATTACTAGACTTACGCTGCTCATCTACAATCAAATCATCACGAACTGCAGCAATACGACGGATTTGAGAAATCGTACCACCTGTACCTGCTGGAATAAGACGACCGACAATAACGTTCTCTTTAAGCCCTTGCAAAGTATCAATTTTACCAGAAACTGCTGCTTCAGTAAGAACACGTGTTGTTTCCTGAAACGATGCCGCCGAAATGAAAGAAGGCGTTTGAAGAGAAGCTTTTGTAATTCCAAGAAGAATTGGATTACCAGATGCAGGTTTCTTCCCTTCTGCAATCAAATTATCATTGATTTCATCAAGTTCAATACGATCAACCTGATCACCAGGAATATAACCAGAATCTCCAGATTCAGTAATTTCAACTTTTTGCAACATTTGACGAACAATCACTTCGATGTGCTTATCATTAATAAGAACTCCCTGCAAACGATAAACCTCCTGAATCTCATTAACAAGATAAGATGCCAAAGCTTCAACCCCCTTAATCGCCAAGATATCATGAGGTGCTGGATTACCATCAAGGATATAATCTCCCTTTTCAATTTGATCGCCTTCTTGGAAGTGAAACAACTTACCCTTTGGAATCAAATATTCTACTGCCTCAAGAGTTTCATCATTTGGTTCAATGATAATACGGCGCTTATTCTTATAACCACGACCAAACCGGATTGTACCACTGACTTCGGCAATGATAGCGTGATCCTTTGGACGACGCGCTTCAAAGAGCTCAGCCACACGGGGAAGACCACCCGTAATATCTTTTGTCTTGGCACTTTCCATTGGCAAACGAGCAATAACATCACCAGCCTTAACATGAGCACCAAGCTCAACAGAAAGAATAGTTTCCACTGACATCATATAACGGGCTTCACCTCCCTTATACAATTTAGCAATGGATTTACCTTCTTTATCTGCGTGAATAATAATAGCTGGTTTAAGATCCGCACCACGTGGATTAGCGCGCCAATCAATCACCAAACGCTTCGTAATACCCGTAGATTCATCAGCTGTTTCAGTGACAGATAAACCATCAATCATATCTTCAAAACCTACATAGCCTTCAACCTCCGTTAAAATTGGACGTGTATAAGGATCCCATTCTGCTATACGTTGGCCACGTTTAACCACATCACCATCATCAACAAAAATATGGGCACCATAGCTAACGCGGTGTACAACGCGCTCTTTTCCTAACTCATCCTTGATAAGGATAGCCATATTACGCCCCATAACAACCAAATGGCCTTCAGAGTTACGAACCACATTACGATTACGAATTTCCACCTTACCTTCATAAGATGCCTCTAAATACGATGAATCAACAACCTGCGCAGTTCCTCCTAAATGGAAAGTACGCATAGTAAGCTGTGTTCCCGGCTCACCAATGGATTGAGCAGCAATAACACCAACGGCTTCTCCCTGATTAACAGGTGTTCCACGCGCCAAATCACGACCATAGCATTTTGCACAAACCCCAAGACGTGTTTCACATGTTAAAGCAGAACGAATTTGAACAGATTGAATCCCGGCTTCTTCAATCTTCACGACATCAGCTTCCTCAATCATTGCTCCACCTTCAAGGATAACCTCTCCAGAGACAGGATGTAGAATATCAACAAGCGCTGTACGACCAAGAATTCTTTGCCCAAGGGAGGCTACAATTTGTCCTGCATCAACAATTGGCTGCATGGTAAGCCCTTTTGCGGTACCACAATCAACTGCTGAAATAATAGCATCCTGTGCAACATCAACAAGACGCCGTGTTAAATAACCAGAGTTCGCCGTCTTTAACGCAGTATCAGCAAGTCCTTTACGTGCACCATGCGTGGAATTGAAGTATTCATTAACAGTTAGACCTTCTTTAAAATTTGAAATAATGGGGGTTTCAATAATTTCACCCGATGGTTTTGCCATTAATCCACGCATACCGGCCAATTGTCTCATCTGGTTAGCAGAACCACGTGCACCAGAGTGCGACATCATATAGATCGAATTCATCGGCCGTTGACGACCTGTTTTAGGATCAAAATCGACGGCTTGAATACGTTTCATCATTTCATCTGCAACGCGATCTGTACATTTACCCCAAGCATCTACAACCTTATTGTATTTTTCACCTTGTGTAATCAAACCATCATTATATTGCTGTTCGTACTCCTTAGCCAAAGCTTCTGTCTCTGCAACTAAACGCGACTTACTATCAGGAATAACCATATCATCCTTACCGAATGAAATTCCTGCACGACAAGCATAAGAAAAGCCAAGCTGCATGATACGGTCACAAAAAATAACCGTCTCTTTTTGTCCACAGTGCCGATAAACATGATCGATCATTTTCGAAATGTTCTTTTTCGTCATTTCTTGATTGACAATATCAAATGAGATATCCGAATTTCTTGGCAAGAGCTCACCGATAATCAAACGACCAGGTGTCGTATCATAAAGTTTAGAAACTTCTTTTCCATCCTTCCCCATATTCTTAACACGGCCTTTAATCTTCGTATGAAGCGTTACAACCTTATTTTCCAAGGCATAATGAAGCTCACCTATATCAGAAAAAGCCATTCCTTCACCTGGTTCTTTTTCAGAAACAATTGAAAGATAATAAAGACCAAGAACCATATCCTGTGAGGGAACAATAATGGGGGCACCATTGGCCGGATGAAGAATATTATTGGTCGACATCATCAAAACACGGGCTTCAAGCTGTGCTTCAAGAGAAAGCGGAACGTGAACAGCCATCTGATCACCATCAAAATCTGCATTAAAAGCAGTACACACCAGTGGATGAAGTTGAATAGCTTTGCCTTCAATTAAGATAGGTTCAAAAGCCTGAATCCCCAAACGGTGCAATGTTGGCGCACGGTTGAGTAAAACTGGGTGTTCACGAATAACCTCATCTAAGATATCCCAAACTTCTGGATGTTCTTTTTCAACAAGCTTCTTTGCCTGCTTTACCGTTGATGAATAGCCTTTTGCATCAAGCCGCGCATAAATAAAAGGCTTAAATAATTCAAGAGCCATTTTTTTAGGAAGACCACATTGATGCAATTTTAATTCAGGACCCGTCACGATAACAGAACGCCCTGAGTAATCAACACGCTTCCCAAGTAAGTTCTGACGAAAACGTCCTTGCTTGCCCTTCAACATATCTGATAGAGACTTGAGAGGACGTTTATTGGCTCCAGTAATCACACGCCCACGCCGTCCATTATCAAACAATGCATCAACAGCTTCTTGTACCATACGCTTTTCATTGCGCACGATAATTCCAGGAGCACGCAATTCAATCAGCCGTTTCAAGCGGTTATTACGATTAATAACACGCCGATAAAGATCATTCAGATCTGATGTCGCAAAACGCCCACCATCAAGCGGAACCAATGGACGCAAATCCGGTGGAATAACCGGAATTGTTTTCATAATCATCCACTCTGGTTTATTTCCAGATTCAAGAAAATTTTCAACGATTTTAAGTCGTTTAATCAATTTTTTTTGCTTTAATTCTGAAGTTGTTTCAGCTAATTCGAGACGCAAATCATTAGCGATTTTATCTAACTCCATACTAGCTAAAAGCTCGTAAATAGCTTCAGCGCCAATCATAGCTGTAAACTGATCTTCTCCAAACTCATCAATAGCAAGCATATACTCTTCTTCAGAAAGAAGCTGATGAAGCTTAAGAGATGTCAATCCTGGTTCGGTTACAATATAATTCTCAAAATAAAGAACCCGCTCAATATCTTTTAAAGTTAAATCTAAAAGTGTAGAAATACGACCTGGTAGTGATTTAAGAAACCATATATGCGCAACAGGTGCCGCAAGTTCGATATGCCCCATACGCTCACGGCGTACGCGCGAAAGAGTAACCTCTACACCGCATTTTTCACAAATAATGCCTTTATACTTCATGCGTTTATATTTGCCACATAGACATTCATAGTCCTTAATAGGGCCAAATATACGTGCACAAAAAAGACCATCACGCTCTGGTTTAAAAGTCCGATAATTAATAGTCTCAGGCTTCTTAATCTCACCATACGACCAGGACAAAATTTTCTCAGGACTCGCAATAGAAATACGAATAGAGTCAAATGTCTGCGCTGGCGCTTGAGGATTGAAAAGATTCATGACCTCGTGGTTCATGCTGTTCTCCTTCAAAGATTCTTAGAACCTGTTGTAATATCTCATTTATTTTATAACAAATCTTTTTTAAAAGACATTTACTTTTAAAAACGACCTGTATAACCTTAATGAGGTAATTAAGCCTCTTAAAGTAATCAGAGCGCAGCCTTTTTCCGGTGCGCTCCTTGAATTATTATTCTGCCGTATCAGACAATGCCCGCTGTGCAATAAGTTCACGCGCATCATCAAGCTCCACATTAAGAGCGAGTGAACGCATTTCTTTTACCAACACATTAAAGCTTTCGGGTATACCCGCCTCAAATGTATCATCACCACGCACAATTGCCTCATAGACTTTCGTTCGACCAGCCACATCATCTGATTTTACTGTTAGCATCTCCTGCAAAGTATATGCAGCACCATAAGCTTCAAGCGCCCATACCTCCATTTCACCAAAACGCTGACCACCAAACTGTGCCTTACCTCCTAATGGCTGCTGCGTAACAAGTGAATAGGGACCTATAGAACGTGCATGAATCTTATCATCAACAAGGTGATGCAATTTTAACATGTAAATATATCCCACCGTTACTGGACGATCAAAAGGCTCACCAGTACGACCATCATAAAGTGTAACCTGCCCTGAACTATCTAAGCCTGCGTCTTCCAACATCATGTTAATATCAGACTCATGTGCTCCATCAAAAACAGGCGTTGCAATTGAAACCCCTTTTTTCATCTGTAATGCTAATTTGTAAAGGCTTTCATTATCATACTGACGGACTGGTTCATTATGATTATCATCAGGCATAAGATTTTCAATACGCTGACGCAATGGTAATATATCCCCAGTCTCTTGATACAACTCTAACAAATCACCAATCTTCTTGCCCATCCCCGCACACGCCCAACCAAGATGCGTTTCAAGAATTTGTCCAACATTCATACGACTAGGCACACCAAGTGGATTCAAGACGATATCAGCATGGGTCCCATCTTCAAGAAATGGCATATCTTCTACGGGAAGAATACGTGAAACAACACCCTTATTCCCGTGACGTCCCGCCATCTTATCACCTGGTTGGATTTTGCGCTTCACAGCCACAAAAACCTTCACCATTTTCATGACACCAGGAGGCATTTCATCACCTCTTTGGACCTTTTCAACTTTATCCATAAAGCGACGTTGTAATGCTTCTTTTGATTCATCATATTGCTTGCGCAAAGCTTCAATTTCATTTTGAAGCTTTTCATCCTCAACAGCAAACTGCCACCACTGGGATCGTGGATAATGCCCCATTACTGTACTATCAAGCTTTTTGCTGCCCGAAAAGCCTTTCGGACCTTCTACAGCAACTTTACCTGTCAACATATCGATAAGGCGCGCATAAACATTGCGATCAAGAATAGACTGTTCATCATCACGGTCTTTTGCTAAACGCTCAATTTCTTCACGCTCAATTGCCATCGCACGTTCATCTTTTTCCACGCCATGGCGATTAAAAACGCGAACCTCAACAACAGTACCAAAAGTCCCAGGTGGCATACGCATAGAAGTATCACGAACATCAGATGCCTTTTCCCCAAAAATTGCACGCAGAAGCTTTTCTTCCGGCGTCATGGGACTTTCACCTTTTGGGGTAATCTTTCCAACTAAAATATCACCTGGTTGAACTTCAGCACCAATATAAATAATGCCAGCTTCATCAAGATTTCTTAACGCTTCTTCCGCAACATTAGGAATGTCGCGCGTAATTTCCTCCGGCCCAAGTTTTGTATCGCGTGCTGCAACTTCAAATTCTTCAATATGAATTGAAGTAAACACATCATCAGCCACAATGCGCTCGGATAACAAAATGGAATCTTCATAATTGTATCCATTCCAAGGCATAAAGGCTACGAGGACATTCCGCCCAAGAGCCAAATCACCAAGATCCGTGGATGGACCATCTGCAATGATATCACCTTTCTCTACCCTATCACCAACATTTACAAGAGGACGTTGATTAATACAAGTGGACTGATTAGAACGCTGAAATTTCTGTAAGCGGTAAATATCAACGCCTGATTTTGAAGGATCTAAATCTTCTGTTGCACGGATAACAATACGGGTAGCATCGACTTGATCAACAACACCACTACGTTTTGCACTCACAGCAGCTCCTGAATCGCGCGCAACAATGGATTCCATTCCCGTCCCAACAAATGGTGCTTCAGCGCGTACAAGAGGAACTGCCTGACGCTGCATGTTCGATCCCATAAGTGCACGATTCGCATCATCATTTTCTAAAAAAGGAATAAGCGCTGCTGCAACTGAAACCAACTGTTTTGGTGAAACATCCATCAAATCAACATGATCACGCGGCGCCATTAAAACTTCACCAGCATGACGGCAAACAACAAACTCTTCTATAAAACGACCTTCACTATCTAATGAAGAATTCGCTTGAGCGACGTAATGCTTTGCTTCTTCCATCGCTGAAAGATAAATGACTTCCTTTGTGACTTTTCCATCAATAATTTTGCGATACGGGCTTTCAATAAAGCCATATTTGTTAACTCGTGCAAATGTTGCTAAGGAGTTAATCAGACCAATATTGGGGCCTTCTGGTGTTTCAATCGGACAAATACGACCATAATGCGTAGGATGTACGTCACGGACTTCAAACCCCGCACGTTCACGAGTCAAACCACCTGGACCAAGAGCAGAAAGACGGCGCTTATGAGTAATTTCCGACAATGGATTGGTTTGATCCATAAACTGCGACAATTGTGAAGACCCAAAAAACTCACGAACTGCTGCTGCAGCAGGCTTTGCATTGATCAGATCCTGTGGCATAACTGTATCAATTTCAACCGATGACATACGCTCTTTTATCGCACGCTCCATACGAAGAAGACCAATGCGATATTGATTTTCCATCAACTCCCCAACGGAACGAACGCGACGGTTGCCAAGATTATCAATATCATCAATTTCACCACGTCCATCACGCAATTCAACCAACATCTTAACAACAGCAAGAATATCCTCTTGGCGTAAAATGCGAACTGTATCTGGACAATCAAGATCCATACGCAAATTCATCTTAACACGCCCAACAGCTGAAAGATCATAACGCTCTGGATCAAAAAACAATGAATGGAACATTGCTTCTGCTGTATCGATTGTGGGGGGCTCACCTGGACGCATCACGCGGTAAATATCAAATAACGCATCCTGCCGACTTTCATTTTTATCCACCTTTAAAGTATTGCGGATATAAGCGCCAATATTCATGTGATCAATATCAAGGATATTGATTTGATCAGCACTAACATCAAGCAAAACCTTTAATACTTTTTCGTCAATTTCATCACCAGCTTCAAGGTAGATTTCACCTGTTTCGTAATTGACGATATCCTCGGCTAGATAACAACCTAATAAATCATCTTCACTAACCTTAACCGCTTTAAGTCCTTTTTCTGCTAAAGACTTCGCAGTACGAACTGTTAATTTTTTACCAGCCTCCGCAACGACTTCACCACTATCTGCATCTATAAGGTCAGAAATGAGCTTCATTCCTTTAAAGCGATCAACAGAATAAGGAACTCGCCATCCTTCTCCATCACGCTCATAAGTCACTTTATCATAAAACGTCGATAAAATATCCGACGCATCCATACCTAATGCCATCAAAAGACTCGTAACAGGAATCTTGCGCCGTCGATCAATACGCGCATAAACGATGTCCTTAGCATCAAACTCAATATCAAGCCAAGAACCACGATACGGAATAACACGAGCAGCAAAAAGAAGCTTTCCTGATGAATGGGACTTTCCTTTATCATGGTCAAAAAAGACACCAGGAGAACGATGCATCTGAGAAACAATAACACGCTCCGTACCATTTACAACAAAGGTACCATTCGTCGTCATTAAAGGCATATCGCCCATATAAACGCCTTGCTCTTTAATGTCTTTGATATCTTTGGAGCCAGTATCCTCATCAACATCAAAAACAATCAAACGCAATATGACCTTTAATGGGGCAGCATAAGTTAAATCACGTTGACGGCACTCTTCAACATCAAATTTTGGTAAATCAAATTCATAACCTACAAACTCAAGCATAGCTGTACCGGAAAAATCTGAAATAGGAAAAACCGATTTAAAAACAGCTTGCAAACCTTCATCTGGTCGTCCACCTTTCGGTTCCTCAACCATGAGAAACTGATCGTATGACGCTTTTTGAACCTCAATAAGATTCGGCATTTCTGCTACTTCAGGAATCTTACCAAAAAATTTGCGTACGCGCTTACGACCATTGAATTGAGACATCATTGCGTGAGTCTGAGCCATCGTCGCTCCTTGATCTTTACTCTTCAAGGTAGACCAACCTTGAAAGCCTTATACCATTAACCTGCATATGCAGACCAGTTCACTTGACACTCAATAATGAGCATCATTAACTTTCCCCACCAACATAAGCCATTTATCTCTTTGACGCTATGATGAAGGGGTAAGTAATCCAAACCTATCCCATTCCTGTTACGAAACCATTGGGAAAAGGTTTTTACTCATTATTTTCCCTCTTTGTATTAAGAGAAAGAAAATCGGCGAACATAAATGCCCGCCGATAAAATTAAATTTACTTAAGTTCCACTTTAGCACCGGCAGCTTCAAGTTGAGATTTAATTTTTTCTGCTTCTTCTTTAGAAGCAGCCTCTTTAATAGGCTTAGGTGCACCTTCAACCAGATCTTTAGCTTCTTTAAGACCAAGTCCAGTAAGAGCACGAACTTCCTTAATAACATTAATTTTTTGCGCGCCACCTTCAACAAGAATAACATCAAATTCTGTTTTTTCTTCAGCAGCTGGAGCAGCAGCACCAGCAACAGCAGCGACAGCTACAGGAGCAGCAGCCGAAACTCCCCACTTTTCTTCAAGTAACTTAGAAAGCTCAGCGGCTTCCAAAAGGGTTAGATTAGAAAGGTCTTCTACGATCTTCTCTAGATCAGCCATTTTTAAATTCCTTCAATTAAAAGATTTGAACCATTATTAAATCTTATTCAAAAAAACAGAAAAGCATTAAAGCTCTTCCATAAACGTGAATACAAACAGCCTTAAGCCGCCTTATCCTCCTGAGCATATGCGCCAATGACACGTGCAACCTGACCAGCAGGAGCATTAACAACCTGTGCAATACGGGTCGCAGGGGTAGAAATCATACCCACAAGTTTTGCACGCAACTCGTTTAATGAAGGCAATGAAGCCAATGACTTCACAGCATCTACAGTTAAACTTGTTGCACCCATTGAACCGCCAAGTATGACAAATTTGTCATTGCTTTTCGCAAAATCAACAGCAACTTTCGGTGCTGTGATTGGATCTTCTGAATAAGCAATAAGTGTTTGTCCAGTAAACAAACCCACTATTGATTCAGATTCCGTGCCCTGAAGAGCGATTTTAGCAAGACGGTTTTTGGCGACTTTAACGGCACCGCCAGCTTCACCCATTCTCGAACGCAGATCATTCATCTGTGAAACTGTCAGACCGGAATAATGTGCAACAACAACAGAACCAGACTTCCGAAAAGCCTCGTTAAGCCATGTAACAAATTCGCGTTTTTCCGCTCTATTCACTGTCTCTCTCCATTTAACAGATTTGCTCAAAACAAACCTGTTGGTTACCTTTGATAACATAAAATACTTCATGTTACCGATGAGGATCCTGTCCCCTTTTTCACGCACAGCGTTCAAAGGCAACCTTGGCTCAAACCCTTTAAGTCTTTTAACTCTCAGTTTTTACCCCAGTCTCATGCAGGTTTTTTTTGATTAAGATACTTAAAAGCATCACCTACAATCTCGGACAGGATATTCCGGAATTTCTCCCGGTAAACCTAAGCCCTATAAAGCTTAGATAGCTAGCTGACCAAAACCAGCATTTTAAATACAATTTTGATATTCCCATACCCCAAAACAAAATTATAAATCAGCTTATACTAGCTCTGAACGAACCGTTGCTGGATCAACCTTAACACCAATTCCCATAGTCGACGAAACAGCAACGCGCTTAATATACTCACCTTTTGCACCTTGCGGTTTGGCTTTAATAACTGCACTTGCAAAAGCTTTTATATTTTCTACGATTTTTTCAACACCAAAAGAAGCCTTACCAATACCAGCATGCACAATACCAGCTTTTTCCACACGAAACTCAACAGCACCACCTTTAGAAGCTTTGACAGCACCGGCGACATCAAGTGTTACAGTACCAACTTTCGGATTCGGCATCAAACTTCGTGGACCAAGAATCTTACCAAGACGACCAACAAGAGGCATCATATCTGGTGTTGCAATACAACGATCAAAATTTATAGCCCCTCCATTAACGCTTTCAAACAAATCTTCTGCACCCACAATATCAGCTCCTGCCGCCTTAGCTTCCTCAGCCTTATCCCCACGAGCAAAAACGGCAACACGAATATTTCTTCCTGTTCCATTAGGCAAATGAGCAACTCCTCGAACCATTTGATCAGCATGACGAGGATCAACACCCAAGTTCATTGAAATTTCGATTGTTTCATCAAACTTCGCAACTGCACGCTCCTTAACCATTGAAACGGCATCTTTTAAAGCGTAAAGTTCATTAAAATCAATATCTTTTCGGATATTTTTTATTCTTTTTGCTACTTTTGCCATAATATTAGCCCACCACTTCCAAGCCCATCGAGCGAGCAGAACCTTCAACCATACGCATTGCTGCCTCAATGTCATTCGCATTAAGATCTTTCATCTTCGATTCCGCAATCGAACGAATTTTATCGCGAGAAATGCTTCCTACAGACACTTTACCAGGCTCTTTTGATCCAGATTTCAGGTTTGCTTCCTTCTTTAAAAAGAATGATACAGGAGGTGTCTTAAGAGAAAATGTGAAAGACTTATCTTGATAATACGTAATAACAACTGGAATCGGCGCCCCCTTTTCCATTTCTTGTGTAGCTGCATTAAACGCCTTACAAAATTCCATGATATTAATACCACGCTGCCCAAGAGCTGGACCAATCGGTGGAGACGGAGTAGCAGCCCCTGCAGGAACCTGCAACTTAAGCTGACCTATACTTTTTTTTGCCATAACAATCTGCCTTTAATTTCACTGGTATACTGACAATTCATCTTGCCCGTTACCCGCTTGCAGTCACGTGGTTCGGATCATTAAGCCGACAAAAGCTATAAATCACCTCCCACTCCTTCCTTAAAGTAATTAAAACTACTCTAAGTTTAATCAGAGTTTTTCAACCTGACCAAATTCCAAATCAACAGGCGTAGGACGCCCAAAAATAAGCACTTCAACCTTAAGACGAGAGCGCTCTTCTTCAACCTCTTGAACAATTCCATTAAACGAAACAAAAGGACCATCAGCAACGCGAACTTGCTCTCCCACCTCAAACAATACAGAGGACTTTGGAGACTCAACCCTTTCCTGAACTTGTTTGAGAATTTGCTCAACCTCTCGATCAGAAATGGGAACAGGACGCGCATCTGATCCTAAAAAACCTGTCACTTTAGGCGTATTCTTAATAAGATGATAAACTTCATCTGTTAACTCAGCACGAACAAGAACATAACCAGGAAAAAATTTTCGCTCAGCATCAACTTTGCGTCCACGACGAACCTCTACAACACGCTCCGTTGGAACAAAAATCTTTTCAAAAAGATGATCAAGTCCTTTTTGCTTTGCCTCCTTATCAATAGCTTCCGCTACTTTCTTTTCAAAATTTGAATATGCCTGAACAATATACCAACGAGCCGCCACAGTCACACTTCCTTACATTCTCAACTAAAAAGATATTTCAGAAGATCAATAACCCGCCAAACACCAAAATGCATAACCTGATCCACAATAAAAAAGAAAGCTGAAGCCAATGCAGTTACCAACAAAACCATAACAGTAGAAATAACCGTCTCACGACGTGTAGGCCATTTCACTTTAATTGTTTCTGCATAAACCTGCTTCAAAAAGGTAATCGGATTGGTTTTAGATGCCATCGTCACACTATACTCTCTCTAGCCCTATTGTGTTTTATACAACAAAATAAATAGGAAAGAATGCAAAAGCCAACTTTCAGATTTACGCAATTTCTTTACTTCCTATTCAATACCGTTTCACACACAAAAAAACAAGCCCTATATCAAAAAAAGCGAAAAAGGCAGCAAAATCCACTCCCTTATATGTAAAACTCTATTCCCCTTTGGCAGGGGCAGCAGGACTTGAACCCGCGACCTGCGGTTTTGGAGACCGCCGCTCTACCAACTGAGCTATACCCCTAACTCTTAGAACTAAAACACTTTTAACATCCCTTCAACAAGCATTATTTATTCAATGATCTTAGAGACGATACCGGCACCAACAGTACGACCACCTTCACGAATAGCGAAACGAAGTTTTTCTTCCATCGCTATCGGAACGATCAACGAAACATCCATGGCAACATTGTCGCCTGGCATAACCATTTCCGTTCCTTCTGGAAGCGTAACAATACCTGTAACATCCGTCGTACGGAAGTAAAACTGAGGACGATAATTCGTAAAAAATGGCGTATGACGCCCACCTTCATCTTTTGTCAAAATATAAGCTTCTGCTTTAAAACGTGTATGAGGCGTAACGGATCCTGGCTTCGCCAACACTTGACCACGCTCAATCCCTTCACGATCAACACCACGTAGCAGAGCGCCTATATTATCACCTGCTTGGCCTTGATCTAAAAGCTTGCGGAACATCTCAACGCCTGTAACTGTCGTCTTAGACGTTGGTCGAATACCGATAATCTCGATTTCCTCTCCAACTTTAATAACACCACGCTCAACACGACCCGTAACAACGGTTCCACGACCCGAAATCGAAAACACATCTTCAATCGGCATCAAAAATGGTTGATCAATAGGACGTTCAGGGGTTGGAATATAATTATCAACTTCACTCATTAAAAGACGAACAGCATCTTCACCAATGCTTTTAT